>NZ_NCFJ01000343.1:0-2767 GCF_002281105.1 Polynucleobacter sp. 35-46-11 | reverse complement strand
ACCTCAGTACAACTGCTTCGAAAGCATGAAAAGGCCAATGGCGTTAATTTTGATGAGGTATTTGGTAAAGACCATGCTGACAGCTTTCTACTCTTGGAATCTGGACGAGCTGATGCATTCGTGATGGATGGTTCAATTTTGGCTGGCAACATTGCTAACTCTAAAAATCCAAAGGATTACAAGATTGTGGGTGAGGTGCTCTCAACTGAGCCTATTGCGATTATGGTGCCTAAGAATGATCCGGAGTTTAAAGCTGCCGTGAATGCTGCAATTGCCAAGATTGTTGCTAATGGCGCTATGCCTAAACTGTGGAATAAATGGTTTCTAGGTCCAATTCCACCAAAGAATATTGTTGTGGGTCTTGAATTGTCCCCAGCCACCAAAAATGCTTGGGCCAATCTCAACGACAAGCCTGCTGAAGATTACAACAAGAAGTAAACGACAGCTATTCATTGGGTACGAGTCAAGAATATGTCTTTAGATTTAGGTGTTTTTTGTAGGAACACCTTGGATGGGGAGGTGGTGGATCACTGCTTTTCCGCCCTTTTCGGTTTGGCTAAAAACAGCGACCCAAGCTACTTAGACTGGCTCATGAAAGCTTGGGCTTGGACCTTGGCTGTTGCAGGTCTTGGCTTGACGATTGCTTTAATTCTAGGGGTGGTTATGGGTACTCTACGTACTTTGCCAACTACTACCTCTCTTAATAGATGGCTTATTCGTATTTCCACTGCCTGGGTTGAGTTATTTAGAAATATACCAATCTTAGTTCAGGTCTTTCTTTGGTATCACGTCATCCCAGCCTTTGTCTTACCTTTAAAGTCTTTGCCATCTTATTGGCTGGTGAGTATTGCACTGGGATTCTTTACATCAGCTCGCATAGCTGAGCAGGTGAGGGCAGGTATTCAGTCTTTACCAAGTGGACAGGCTAATGCTGCAACTGCATTAGGTTTAACAACTGCACAAAGTTATCGTTACGTTATCTTGCCAATGGCTTTGCGGATTGTAATTCCACCGTTGACATCAGAGAGTATGAATTTAATTAAAAATTCTTCAGTTGCTTTTGCGGTTTCTGTGCCGGAGTTGACCCTATTTGCGATGCAAGCTCAGGAAGAAACATCCAAGGGCGTTGAAATTTATTTGGCAGTCACCTTGTTGTATGCCCTATCAGCATTTGCGGTAAATCGAGTGATGACTTTGATTGAAAAGCGTAGTCGTATTCCGGGTTTTATCGTTTCCAATGATGCAAGCTTGGCTCACTAGAGTTTAATTAGGTTATTCATATGCTGAGCTTAGATCTGAGTTTTTATAATTGGGAATTATTTACCAACTATATTCTTAAGGGTTTGGTATTCAGTATTCAGTTGACTGTTATTGCAACAGTAGGCGGAATTCTGTTTGGTACGTTCTTGGCCTTAATGCGCTTGTCAGGCAAGCCTGCTTTAGTATATCCCGCTACTTTCTACGTAAATACAATGCGATCTATACCCTTGGTGATGGTCATCCTGTGGTTTTTCTTGCTGATCCCAATGTTGATTGGCAGGCCGATTGGTGCAGATCTTTCCGCCACAATTACCTTTATCGCATTTGAGGCAGCCTTTTTTTCAGAAATTGTACGGGCTGGTATTCAGTCGGTGCCAAAAGGCCAAGTCTATGCTGGCGAGGCATTGGGGATGACCTATGGTCAGAACATGCGCCTGGTAGTCTTGCCCCAGGCTTTTAGGAACATGATTCCAGTATTCATGACTCAGACGATTGTTTTATTTCAGGACACCTCGCTTGTCTATGCAATTGGCGCATATGATCTGCTCAAAGGATTTGAGATTGCTGGCAAAAATTATGGTCGTCCAATTGAAACCTATATCTTGGCTGCAGTAACTTACTTTGTAATTTGTTTCTCGCTTTCTAAAGTGGTTCGTAAGATCCAGGCTAGAGTAGTTATTATTCGCTAATTTCACCCAGTGCAAATTAAATAGATCATCATGATTCAGCTTAAAAATGTTTCCAAATGGTATGGCTCATTTCAGGTGCTAACTGAGTGCTCGACATCGATAAAAAAGGGCGAGGTTGTTGTGATTTGTGGGCCTTCTGGCTCTGGTAAATCTACTCTGATTAAAACAATTAACGCTCTTGAACCTTTTCAGGCTGGTGAAATTACGGTTGATGGAATTGCTCTGCATGACCCTAAAACAAACTTAGCAAAACTACGCTCACGCGTGGGTATGGTATTTCAGCACTTTGAGCTTTTCCCGCACCTCAGTGTTACTGAAAATCTGACTCTTGCTCAAATGAAGGTTTTAGGTAGATCAGTAGATGAAGCTAAGACTCATGGTCTCAAGTATTTAGAGCGTGTTGGGCTAACGGCGCAAAAGGATAAATTTCCTGGGCAGTTGTCTGGAGGTCAGCAACAACGTGTAGCGATTGCGCGAGCCTTGAGTATGGATCCGATCGTGATGTTATTTGATGAGCCAACCTCTGCCTTAGACCCAGAGATGGTGGGTGAGGTGCTAGATGTCATGATAAAGCTTGCTAATGAAGGGATGACGATGTGCTGCGTAACACATGAGATGGGCTTCGCGCGCAAGGTAAGTCACCGTGTCATCTTTATGGACCAAGGAAGAATTATAGAAGACTGCACTAAGGATGAGTTCTTTGGCAGTCCTGAGTCAAGATCGCCAAGAGCCAAAGAGTTCCTCTCAAAAATTTTAGATCACTGATCTAAATTCCCATTTCAGCAAAAACTTCTTTGGCGCATCTAAAGCTATCAATT
>NZ_NCFJ01000342.1:2788-3807 GCF_002281105.1 Polynucleobacter sp. 35-46-11 | reverse complement strand
GATCGTGGTGAGGTCTCTATTGGATCTGCTGCAGAGCGGGTCACTAAAGCTTTTGAGCTCATTCGCAAATACCCCGATTTACCCTACATCTTTAGCGGTTTCTCTGGGCGTCTTTCTCCCAAGGGGATCTCTGAAGCGGACGCCTTCAAGCAATTGGTGGCGGAGCAGGGCTTGCCAGACAATAATGCCCATTATGAAAATCAATCCCGTAATACTTATGAAAATGTCATATTCATGAAGCCCATGATCTTGGAGTTGGTTGCTAAGGATGCTAATGCACCCCCAAAATCTTGGCTTTTGATTACTTCGGCATCGCATATGTATCGATCATTAAAGATTTTCCAAGAGCACGGGGTTGGGGTGATTCCAGTGCCGGTTGATTACCAAACCAGCAACCGTTTGCAGTGGTGGAGGTTTGATTTGGAAGGCGGCATGCAAAACTGGAATAAGCTGATGCATGAAGTAGTTGGTCTCTTGGCTTACTGGATGACCGGAAAGATCTAACTCAGGCGGGGGAATTCGGTAAAATAAACCCACATGAACACGGCTAAAAAAGCCCCTGTGGGACACGCTTCAGCACCCACCCAGACTTCCCAAGCTTTAGCTGCTGGGTCCTCAATTTCTTATTCCGCTGATCATCTAGCAAACCAATTCCTGATTGCCATGCCTGGGATGGTCGACCCCAATTTTGCAGGTTCAGTCATTTATCTTTTTGAGCATACTGAACGCGGTGCAATGGGCTTGGTGATCAATCGCCCGACTGAGCTCGATATGGGTGCCTTATTTGAAAAAATTGAGGTCAAGCTGGAGGCTGAGCCAGTATCTGAACAACCGGTCTATTTTGGTGGTCCAGTACAAATCGAACGTGGTTTTGTCTTGCACGAGCCCTCCACAGAAGTGGCTTACAGCTCCTCCTTAGCAGTTCCAGGTGGCTTAACCATGACGACATCTAAAGATGTACTTGAGGCCGTGGCAACAGGTTCTGGGCCCAGCAAATTCTTAATGACCTTAGGTTATGC
>NZ_NCFJ01000342.1:0-2770 GCF_002281105.1 Polynucleobacter sp. 35-46-11 | reverse complement strand
AGTTCCAGGTGGCTTAACCATGACGACATCTAAAGATGTACTTGAGGCCGTGGCAACAGGTTCTGGGCCCAGCAAATTCTTAATGACCTTAGGTTATGCAGGTTGGAGTGCTGGGCAGCTTGAAGAAGAGATTGCCCTCAATGGCTGGATCAATGTTCCTTTGTCCCAGCAACAAATGAGTGAGATTATTTTCAACACCCCCTCTAGCCAGCGCTACGAGAGGACGATGAGTCTTTTAGGTTTTGATCCATCCCATCTTTCTGGCGAGGCAGGGCATGCCTGAGGGTATTAAGAAGGGCGTAGAGCTGACGGTCATGGCCTTTGACTTCGGGACGAGACGTATTGGCGTGGCTGTTGGCAATACCCTGACCAAAGCTGGCCAGCCATTGAGGATTATTGAGGAGCCATCTGAGGATGTGAGATTTAGGGCTATTCAAACCCTCATCAAAGAATGGCAACCAAACCAGTTGGTTGTGGGGCTGCCATGCCATCCTGACGGGACTGAGCATAAGATGAGTGCCAAGGCCCGCCGCTTTGGCAACCAGCTGCATGGACGCTTTCATTTGCCGGTGGAGTGGGTTGATGAGCGGTATACCTCAGCTGTTTTAGAGGGCGACCCCAATATGCGAGACAATTTGGATGCCGAGTCTGCGGCCTTGATTTTGGAGCAGTATTTTCTTGAAAAGAATTGGATTAGTTGAGATGAATGCAGAGCAGTCCTATCTGAAATTACTAGAGACTTTGAGTCAGCGCAAAAAGGCAGGTGATTCATTTGAGTTGGCCGGTCTTGCAATGGGCGGGGCTTGGATTGCAGAGCGTTTAGCTACAGATTTAAATCTTTCCCACTTTGGCGTCATTAACGTGGCATTTCATCGAGATGACTATACGGAGAAGGGTATGACAGCGCTTCGTACTGCCAGCACGATGTCCACTCATCTTCCTTTTGAGGTGAATGGTGCAAATGTCATTTTGATTGATGATGTTTTACTCACTGGTCGTACGGTTCGTGCAGCGCTCAATGAGCTGTTTGATTTTGGTAGACCTGCGAAAGTCGAATTGATGGTTTTGGCGGATCGCGAGAACCGTGAGCTGCCAATCTCTGCTGACTTTGTGGGGGAGCAAGTAAGCGTTCCCGATAATCAAATTTTAGTTTTAGAAAAAGATGGCGCTGGCAAGTTCAGCTTTCAATTAGAGGAGCGTGCAGCATGAGCGGAATGAATAACTTATTAAACGCCCCAGTAAATCAATTTAATGCTGCTGGTGAACTAACCCATTTGCTGACTCTAGAGGGTTTGCCAAAAGAGCAGATTCTGCATATTTTGGATACTGCTCAACAATTTGTCAGTGTGACTGATCCTGCGCGAGAAGTTAAAAAAGTACCACTCCTACGTGGCAAGAGTGTATTCAACTTGTTCTTTGAAAACTCTACGCGTACTCGCACTACTTTTGAGATTGCTGCCAAGCGCTTGTCGGCAGATGTGATTAACTTGGATATCTCCACGTCTTCAACGGCTAAAGGTGAGAGCCTCTTAGATACGATTGATAACTTAGTTGCAATGCAGGCCGATATTTTTGTAGTGCGCCATAGTGTTTCTAGAGCGCCGATTGAGATCGCTCAACACGTTCCCGCGCACGTGCACGTAGTCAATGCAGGCGATGGTAGTCACCAGCATCCTACTCAAGGTCTGCTGGATATGTACACGATGCGCCACTTTAAGAAAGACTTTAGCGGTCTGAAGGTGGCGATTGTGGGGGATATTGTGCATAGTCGTGTTGCTAAATCGAACATCTGTGCTTTAAGAACCTTGGGTTGTGCGGATATTCGTGCAATTGGCCCCGAGAGTCTATTGCCAAGCGACCTAGATATGTTGGGTGTGAAGGTTTTCCACAGCATGGAAGAGGGTTTAAAGGGGGTTGATGTGGTCATGACCTTACGCATCCAGAAGGAACGCATGGAGGTTGGTCAAGTCCCAGAAGGCTATGCGTTCTTTAGTCAGTATGGTTTAACGCCAACACGCTTGGCTTTGGCTAAACCCGATGCCATTGTGATGCATCCAGGCCCCATGAATCGTGGTGTGGAAATTGATTCTGCTGTAGCTGATGGGCCTCAGTCAGTCATCCTCAATCAGGTCACTTTTGGTATTGCGGTGCGTATGGCCGTGATGTCGATCGTTGCTAGTAACTAGTCAACATTGCGAATAATTGCACTAATGCAAAAAAAGAACTGGTTAATCCTGTCTCATGGTTTCAATATGGATGGCAGAGCATCTAGTCAAACTATCACCGATAAAATTCCCTACCTACTGGAGGCAGGAATCCAGCCGCAAGTTTTTAGTGCAATCACCGGGATTAAAGATAATCGATTTCCGCATAAGCAATTTTTAGCTTGGGGGCCAGCTGCATTCCGGTTTGATTTCCGCCATTGGATTGCAAATCAATATGGCCGTGGACTTTTTTATAAGGTCTCGACAGGCTTGGCCTCTTTATTGCTCGCTCCCTTCATAGCATTAGAAAAACTCTTTCTTGGATACTCAAGCCAATGGTCTTGGGCGATGCCAGCCTACGTACATGGCTTAAAGTTAATTAGAGAGGGTAAGGTCGATGTGATTTACTCGACTGGTGGCGCTTGGTCTGCACATCTAGCGGGTTTATGGTTGAAGAAAAAAACAGGGCTACCTTGGATTGTAGAAATCCATGATCCACTAGTAATACGTCAGAGTCCAACAGATCCTGGGTTTGAGAAACCAAAAAATCGTGATGCACAATTTCG
>NZ_NCFJ01000042.1:0-15765 GCF_002281105.1 Polynucleobacter sp. 35-46-11 | reverse complement strand
TCCCCTACAGGTCAATCTGAAGAAATCAAATTGTAAGCGGGATTTTTATTTAGCCCCCGAACAATTCGACCTATCCATCCTTTTGGAAGATTTTGCAGAAGATTTTCCAGATTTACGGTGTCCGTCTTAGGATCTAAGGCGGCAAATACGCTACTTCCAGAGCCGGACATGCAAGGCGCCGAGTTTGGCGCTGCCTTGTAAATCCAATCTAATGCTTGCTTCACTTCAGGACATTTCTGCACCGCTACTGCCTGACAATCATTTGACTGAAATGACCTTGGCGATGCAAGAAAGCCATCTATTGTAATCGGAGCGTGATCTCGGGTCAATTGAGAGTCTTGAAAAATCTGAGCAGTGGCGATCCCCTGATTGGGGAAGATCACCACAAAGTCTTGGGTTTCCAGGGAAATTGCCTGTAATTTCTCTCCAATCCCCTCAACGAAAGCATTTTGGCCGAAGATGAAAAATGGCACATCAGCCCCGAGTTTTAGGCCAAGTTGGTAAAGCGTAACGATGTCGAGATGGAGATCCCAGAGTGCATTAAGGCCAATTAAGGCGGATGCCGCATCTGAGGATCCGCCACCCAAGCCGGCACCCATGGGAATATTTTTCTCAAGACGGATTTCAACCCCCTGATCAATCTTGCAGTGCTCTTTGAGGAGATGGGCTGCACGAACGACTAAGTCTTGTTCGGGAGGGACTCTGGGAATGGGGTTGATACGACGAATCTCATTTTCTGGAAGACGTTTTAAGGTGAGAACGTCACACCAATCAATCAACTGAAAAACAGATTGCAAGAGGTGATAGCCATCCTCTCTGCGCCCAATAATGTGCAAAAAGAGATTGAGCTTTGCGGGACAACGTAGTTCCAATGCATTACCCATCATTTGCACTTCACTCATTCGGAGTATCAAAAACTAAGCGGATATCAATCGATCCGACATTAGAGCTGCGATTCATCGTGAGTTTTTCTAAGCGCTGAGCATCGTTCCAGTTGTAATTTAATGTCCAACCGTCTTGGGTGATTTTGCTCACTTGCCCATTTGCATTTCGCTCCACACTCGCGTTGCTTCCTGGGCGGGTTTGTCCACGCAACCAGTCGGATAATCCGCGAGCAGGTAGCGGAAGCCCTAATGTATTTTGAATGAGAGTGTCGGCATCAATCGCTGTGGTGAGTTGACCATCGCGCTCCAGAATTGCCTCACCAGGTTTAATTGTAATTTTCGCAATTGATCCACCTACTGGATTACGAATTTCTAATACATCAGTCAGCGCATCTTGAGTCAAAGTAAATCCACCTGAGCCACCTTGATTTTTTCCTTCGGTGAGACCTGTAACCTTCACTGCAAAACGACCGTCCCATGAGCCTTTGAGGGCTGAATCTGCAACTGACCAGTCTGGCTTCAAGCGCTTCAAGGTTTCTTTAAGGGTGGGGTTGTTAGCATCTAATTGCTGCCCCTTACGCCACATATCTTCTGCTTCGATTGGGCGCTTCATATCCCATAAGACTTCGCCGATATGTGCAGCAATATCTGCTTCAGGTTTCATATTAAATGCCTGTTGCAGTTGTTCAAATGCTAATTCATTTTTGCCTAAGCGAAAGTTCACCCATCCAAGACTGTCCAAAATAAACCCATCTCTAGGTGAGAGTTGATGTGCTTTGCTAATGAGCTTGAATGCCTCGGGCAATTTCTGATTGCGATCAGCGAGCGAGTAACCAAGTGCATTCAGGCTATTCACATCATTTGGATTTTTGCGCAAGATTTCACGCAGAGTTTTTTCCATAACATTGAGGTGTCCGGATTTTTCGGCAGACATTGCATAGGTATAGAGCAGTCCAGGATCTTTTGGTTCTGGCTTTACAGTGGAGACGATTTCGTAGAAAGCCCTTAGGGCTTCTGATTCATCAGTAGCCTTGGCTAGTAGCGACTGAATCTGTAGCAAAGTGTTTTCACGTTGCTCTGGGGTCTGTTGATTCAGTAGAGCAATTGCAGGTTTAACTGCATCTGACCAGCGTTGACTCAGAATAAGGAGGGTCACGAGTACTTCTTTAGGTTTGGTTTGCTTGGGTCCAGCCAAACCATCCCAAGTTTGAGCTGCTTGTAGCGCCATATCGGGCGCGCCTGCAGTAATAGCAATTTCCATAGCTCTTTGTGCCAAACGGGGATCGTCGAGTTGGCGAGCGAGCTCCAAGTAGGTTGTGTATGCCAGCCCAGCTTCACCGCGTTGTAAGGCAATTTCGGAGGCCAGGACCTCAAAGACGGCTTGACCGCTATCTAGGCTACTATTTTTGGCAACGGCATAACTGGAGGAAAGGCCTAAGCCAAGTCCAGCCGTGAGCAGTAAGACCCTTAAATAAGGCATTAGTGAAAATTTGGTCATGAGCACATTCTAATCCGCGAATCTACAATCCATTTATGCCAGAACTCCCAGAAGTTGAAGTTACCCGATTGGGTATCCAGCCCCATCTAGAGGGGCGCAGGGTGAGTGCGGTCAAAATTATTGATGGTCGCTTACGTTGGCCGGTTCCTAGCAATCTCAATACTTTACTTTCTGGTCAGAAAGTTTTGGGAATAGAGCGCCGCGGCAAGTACCTTCTGATGGAGTTCGATACCGGACACCTATTGCTCCACTTAGGCATGACGGGGACTTTGCGTGTACTTCCTGGTAGCGATCCCCTGAAGCCGCATGATCGCGTGACATTCGAGTTTGGCAAGCTCAGTTTGCGCTTGCATGATCCCCGAAAGTTTGGTGCTGTTTTATGGCACCCAAAATCTAAGGGGCCGATTGAGAACAACATGCTCTTGCAAAAACTTGGGGTTGAGCCGTTTTCACCAGAGTTTGAAGGTGAGCTTGGCGCAGATGTCTTGTACCAATGTTCACGCAGGCGTAGTGTTGCCGTGAAGCAATTTTTACTTGCCGGACAGGCGGTGGTGGGCGTTGGCAATATCTACTGTTCAGAAAGTTTGTTCGAGGCTGGCATTCATCCAGCAAAGGCTGCTGGAAAGCTCACGCGTCCGCAATGTTCTCGGCTGGCCAATGCAGTGAGATTGATTTTGAAAAAAGCGATTGCTGCTGGCGGCAGTTCTTTAAAAGACTTTGTGAATAGTGAAGGTGACCCTGGACACTTCATGGTGCAAACCAAAGTCTACGATCGTAAAGATCAGCCTTGCAAGGTATGTAAGACAGCCATTAAAAAAATGGTGCAAGGTCAGCGCTCTACTTATTTTTGCCCCCAATGTCAGAAGCGCTGATAAAGCACTTCGCCGCTAAGCTGATAGCTTGGCATGGCAAGGACGGCCGCCAAGGTTTGCCATGGCAAAGCATTCGAGATCCGTACGCGGTGTGGGTTTCTGAAATCATGCTGCAACAAACTCAGGTGGCTACTGTTCTGGAACGCTACCCCCGCTTTATGAAGCGTTTTCCTACTGTCAAGAAATTGGCTGCTGCGCCTATAGATGATGTCTTAGCTGAATGGGCGGGGCTCGGTTACTACACGCGTGCTCGTAATCTTCATGCCTGTGCCAAGCAAGTGATGGAAGAGTTTGAAGGAAAATTTCCACAGGATCCGGTATTACTTGAACAACTCAAGGGCATCGGTAGATCTACAGCAGGCGCTATAGCCGCATTTGCATTTCATAAGCGAGCACCCATTCTCGATGCAAACGTCAAACGAATTTTGGCAAGACTGTTTGGTATAGAGGGTGCCATCCAAGAAAAAGCAGTGAATGAAGAATTATGGTCACTAGCTAAAATACTCCTTCCAAAAAAAGCTATGGATATGCCGGTATACACGCAGGCTCTGATGGATTTTGGGGCGACGTGGTGCACTTCTCGTAAGCCCGTGTGCTTGAGTGGAGAGAAGAAATGCCCATTTGAAAAAGAATGCCAAGCTAATCTTAGCGATCAAGTCTTACTATTACCTCATAAAGTAGCAAAGGCAAAATCTCCCGAATTTGATTGCGACATGTTGTTACTCAGGCATAGTGATTCAGTTTTGCTGCAAAGGCGCCCAGACAAAGCCATCTGGGGCGGATTATGGTCTTTGCCTGAATCTGCGTGGAGAGCAAAAGAAAAAAGTCCAAAACCTGCAAATAAAAATGCACTCAATATGACTGCGAAAGAATTGTTAAAGCAAGTATTGCCAGATGAAAAGACTGCTACTGTTTTAAAGAGTTGCCAATTAATTGAGCAGGGATTAGAGATTAAGCATATCTTTACGCATCGCCGTTTATGGATACAGATTTGGCATGTGACCTTAAGTGATGCCGTGAAATTCAATAGTGATGATTTGAAGTGGGTTCCCTTGCGTCAGCTCGGAAAATACGGCTTACCCCAACCAATTAAGCTGCTTTTACAGGGCTTGAATCTAGCTCGCGATGGCGAGTTAAGAAATTAATTTGGAGCGCTGCCAAATCTTTCTGGGCTTGGAAGTGTTCAACAAGGCGCGTCACCAAATATACAGAGCGATGTTGTCCACCAGTGCAGCCAATCGCAACAGTCAGGTAACTGCGTCCGTCTGCAATGTAGTGCGGTAACCACTTTTCGATAAACGCAGTGATATCTTTTTCCATGCTTACCACTTCAGATATCTTTTCTAAAAATTCTCTGACAGCTTGATCCTTCCCTGATAGGGGGCGTAAAGCTTTGTCATAGTGTGGGTTGGGTAAACAGCGAACATCGAAGACAAGATCGGCTTCACTTGGCAAACCTTTTTTAAATCCAAAAGATTCAAAAATCACGGTGAGACCTTGTGGCTTATCTTTTAGAAGATCCTGTATCCATGAGCGCAGTGCATGAGCCAGCAGATTGCTGGTATCAATGCTATGGGCTTGGGTGCGCAATGGCTCAAGCAGGCCACGCTCTTTATCAATTGCCTCTATCAGAGTGGCTTCTTGTGTTTCTTGTGTCTTTCCAGAGAGCGGGTGACGGCGACGTGTTTCTGAAAAACGCTGTATTAAGGTATTCGTATCCGCATTGAGAAAAATAATTCGCACATCATGGTGACGCCGTAAGGCTTCTAGAATGGTAGGTAGTTCTGAAATTGTTTGACCGCGGCGGGCATCAATCGCTACCGCCACTCGATCACTTTTCTCTTTTTCTAGAGTCTCAATGAGGTTTACCAATAAAGCTACTGGTAGGTTGTCTACACAGTCATAACCCGCATCCTCAAAGGCTCTCAGCGCAACGGATTTACCTGAGCCGGAAATACCGGTAATCAGATTGATTTGCATATTAAATGAGTCGACCTTGCGACTTTGTGGACTCTGCCTCAACATGCATTTGCAAACGTTGACGCTCCATAAATTCTTTTAAGGTATCAATGCCGCGTAATTGCAAAATGGTATTACGCACTGCAGCCTCTACGAGAACCGCTAAGTTACGTCCTGCAGCCACTTGAATTTTGACGGTTCTAATTGGAATACCGAGCACATTAATATGCTGTGCTTCCAATGGAAGGCGCTCAAACTCACCGTCGTTACGACGAACGAGTTGTACGATCAACCGTAATTTCAATTTACGACGCACAGCAGTTTCACCAAAGATAGTACGAATATCCAGTAAACCCAGTCCACGAACCTCTAGGAGATTACGCAGGATCACGGGGCAGCGACCTTCAATGTAGTCTGGCCCTAGGCGAGCAAAGTCGACTGCATCATCTGCTACCAAACCATGGCCGCGCGAAATTAACTCTAAACCCAACTCGCTTTTGCCTAAGCCGGATTCGCCCATGATGAGGACGCCTAAGCCTAGGATGTCCATAAAGACGCCATGTTTAGTGATCTGGGGCGCGCCAATCTTCGTGAGATAGGTACGTAGGTGGTCAATCACCTCAGCAGCCGAAATGGCTGTTGTAAAGAGTGGGGTAGAGGATCTTTGGCAGAACAGTTGTAGATCGGCATCAGCTGTTTTCCCGTCGGCCACAATCACACAAGGCGGTGTTTTGGAAATTAAGCTGGAGATCTGATCTTGCCTTTGTTTTTGTTCCAGATGGGCATGGTAGTCAACCTCTTGCTCACCAAAAATCTGAATACGACTTGGATGAATGAGGTTTAAGTGACCTACTAAGTCCGAGCTAGCTGCGGCAGCCTTCACAGCCTCTGGAGGAAATGTGCGGTCCGCACCTTCTAGGCCCCTAATCCAAGAGAGCTTTAAGTCGGAAACATTGTCATCAAAGATCTGCTGAGCAGTAACTCCCTCAAGGAGCAGTGGTTGGGTTGTCAAGCGGAGCCCCAAGTCTGTAATAACTTGCACACCTTCTCTGGACTGTCTTCCGAGGCAAGCGATTTGCGAGCATCTTGGTCGGAGAGGAGTTGTGCAATGGAGGACAGAATTTCTAAATGTTGCTGAGTCGCTTTTTCAGGGACAAGCAAAAAAATCAAAATAGAGACAGCCTCACCATCGGGTGCAGCAAATTCAATCGGATCTTTTAATTTGACAAATGCGGCAATTGGGCTCTTTAGCCCTTTTACCCGGCCGTGGGGAATGGCAACACCAGCACCTAGAGCTGTAGAGCCTAAGTCCTCGCGAGCATTTAAGAAGCCAACAACTGCTTCGGCTTCAAGACCTGCCTGCTTGGCAAATAGTTGTCCTACGGCCGCAAATGCCTCAGCCCGATTTTTAGAGGGGATATTTAAGGCAATGCGGTCTAAAGCGAAAAGATCGGTCAGGGCATTCATGTCGGTTGATTATAGGTGCCCTGACGGCAAGAATCACTCAAAGTGCTTTTCATGATGATGGTCTTGGATCTTTTCTTTGTGCCTGACTACTTGACGCTCAAGTTTATCGACCACTGCATCCATTGCGTGGTAAAGATCGGCGTTGTGCGCTTCAGCAAAAAGTTCTTTGCCTTTAAGGTGAATGGTGATCTCAGCGGCCTGACGAAGATTTTTTTCTTTGGCGTTATCAACAATCAAAAATGCTGACGCATCAAGGACGTGGTCAAAGTGTTTGCGAATTTTTGCTAACCCAGCCTCAAGGTGGGAACGCATAGCTGGAGTAACTTCAACATGACGGCTATTAATTTTCAGATTCATCAGCAGCTCCTATTCATAGCAAAACAAAATGCATGCGCAAATAATTACCCGGGGTGCGCAGCAGGCCCCTGTAATGTTGTACTTGTTTATAGGGAAATGAACTTCATGAACCTCCAGCGTATCAGCGATTTTGCTGAAAACCAAGGGGGCAGATCATGTTTATTTAACAAATATTCGAAAAAATCTGAATATTTACATGCGGAAGTTTTCTCCTAGATAGACTCTTCTAACAGCATCGTTCTCAATAATTTGGTCCGGCTTACCTTCTGCCAGCACGCTACCTTCGCTGATGATGTAGGCGTGATCGCAAATGCCTAAGGTTTCTCGAACGTTGTGGTCCGTGATGAGGACGCCAATTTGGCGGTCCCTTAAGAAGCGCACAATCCGCTGGATCTCTCCAACTGCAATTGGGTCAACGCCAGCAAAGGGCTCATCTAACAGAATGAACTTAGGTTGTGAGGCTAGGGCTCTAGCAATCTCAACGCGACGACGTTCGCCACCAGACAGAGAAAGCGCAGGATTATCACGCAGGTGACTGATTTGGAGTTCGCCCAAGAGCTCATCTAAACGATGTGCTATCTCAGCCTTACTTAATGGTTTGCCACCTTGAACTTGTAGCTCTAATAC
Organism: Polynucleobacter sp. 35-46-11; assembly: GCF_002281105.1. NCBI lineage: Bacteria > Pseudomonadati > Pseudomonadota > Betaproteobacteria > Burkholderiales > Burkholderiaceae > Polynucleobacter > Polynucleobacter sp. 35-46-11. The sequence continues at coordinate 8,101 of NZ_NCFJ01000042.1, read as the reverse complement.
CGCCTGAATATTTTCAGCTACATTCAGTTTTCTGAAAACGGAAGCCTCCTGCGGGAGGTAGGACAAGCCCATGCGGGCTCGCTCATGAATAGGCAGATGGGTGATGTCCGTACCATCTAGAACAATGCTGCCACCGTCCAAAGGAACTAGGCCAACAATCATGTAGAAAGAGGTTGTTTTGCCAGCACCATTGGGCCCCAGGAGCCCTACGACTTCGCCGCACTTGACCTCGACTGATACATCCCGCACTACGGTGCGAGACCCATAACGCTTTTGAAGGTGCTGAGCGCTGAGGGTTGCTGGCTTTTGAGTGCTACTGGAATTCATGGTCATTCTTCTAGTGTAGCTTTTCTTCTTGGTGAAAGGATCGCTCTAGCTTGAGGTAAGTCCTCTGCTTTGGCATTCGCAGGTGTTGAGACTTGATAGTGCTGCTGCACATCGTTGTAATCAATTTTCCAGCCATGTAGTTGATCTAACATTTGCATATTGTGCAGACGCTTCAAAATGGCGTCTCCAGTCAATGTCAGGAGCTCGGTTTTGGCATTGTAAGTAACTGTTTGACCGCGACCCTGCATAAACTCATTAGCAGGCCCTTCGCGCCTTTGTCGGAAACTGGCGCTAGATTCAGGGCTACCCTGAACATCAATATATTCATAACCCTCAGGATCAACTTTAATATTGCCCTTCTCGCCGGTAATCAAAATGCTACCTTTAGTTAAGAGTACCTCGCCGTCAAGTTTATAAACTTGTTGGACGTCGTTCACGGAAACTTTTTCTGCCTCCAAAATAATAGGTTTGTCTTGATCCGCTTTTTCGGAATGAGCAGTAGTAATAAAACAGGCTGTCAATATTGCAAAAGATAGGGCGATACGTAAGAAGATCATGGCTGCGCTCCAGGTTGGATGCGCTCGATACGACCTCTTACTTGGCCAGATAAAACCATGCTTTGTTCGATGTTGTTAAATACACCGCCATCAGTTGAGTGCATTATAGAAACTCCTTGCTCAAGCGTGATGGGTTTATCGGTTTCAATAATATCGTCGTTGATGAGCACCTTGAAGTAAGAGGAACGCGCAAGCATACGCGGCCTTGCTGGTTCAGTTGCTGTGGCAGATTGAGGTGGGCGAAATATTTCAGCGTTATCAATGAGATCTAATATTGTGAGGTCGCCGTCTAAATGACCTGTATCTGCTTTGACGGTAACCGGTGATTTTTCAGGTGGGAACAAGCGTATACGTGGTGTTTCTATATCGATAGAGGCGTCATCATCATAGTGAATCACTTTCTTGCCCAGTACTCGATATTTCGTATTACCAAATTCATTGAGAGCAGATAGGGTGCCATTAGTAATGGTGTAATCGGACTCATGTAAGCGTACGCGTTCGATGGCCGATTTTTCTGCTGGAGTATTTTTTTTGACCAGCCAAAACGTAACGAGAGTCAGAGTGCCCATCAAGATCAATGGCATCAGGCGTAATAAAGCACGCCAGATACTCAGTTTGATTTGTTGGGCATTTAGTTCCATTACAAAATGACCTTAAGCGCGCGCCTGAGCTAGTAGTTCCTCATAGCGGTTTTGCGCCTTTAATATCAGATCACAGACTTCTCGTACTGCACCAGCACCACCTGATCGAGTGGTGACAAAGTGAGCCACTTCTTTCACGGCATCATGGCCTTGTGCGGGGCAGATCCTCAAGCCTGCAGACTTCATCATTTGAAAATCAGGCCAGTCATCACCCATCACTGCGCAATCAGATGACTTGAGTCCAAGCGATTGCAGAATCTTTTCTAAGGCTGCAGCTTTATTATCAACGCCCATGTGTACGTGTTTGATGCCAAGTTCATCACAGCGAGCCATGACCATTTTAGAGCTACGTCCAGTGATGATGGCAGTTGGTATACCAATTTTTTCTAACAGTTTGATTCCCAGACCATCTTGAATATCGAAAGCCTTTAGACATTCTTTGCCATTCTCGCCAATAAATACTTGACCATTTGTTAATACGCCATCGACGTCTAGAACGAGCAGCTTGACTGTCCCGGCGCGGTCCCAGGCCTGTGGATATTGGCTTAGCGGGTTGGTATTTTGAACGTGAAAGGCGCTAGGCATAGGGGTGATTCAATATATGGTTGGAATGAAAACGATTTAAATTACCTTGGCGGCAAACAAATCATGGAGATTTAATGCTCCAAGTAGTGCGCCATTGGGATCGGTTACTACTAGATGATTGATGCGATGTTTCTCCATCATCTCAATAGCTTCCTCTGCCAATAGTTCGGGAGGAATCGTGCGCGGCGCTGAGGTAATTGCTTTTTCTAAAGTGAGGCCATCTAAATTGGTGCTCTTTTCAAGTAAGCGACGTAAGTCACCATCCGTGAATATGCCGGCAACTTGATTTGCATTGCCTAAGGTAACTACCATACCCATGCGCTTAGCAGTCATCTCGAGTAAAGCATCTTGCAGGGATGCGGAGATTGCAATCTTAGGCGTCTCATCAAAACTACGCATGACTTCGCTGACATGCATTAATTGTTTGCGACCCAAACGACCACCGGGGTGTGAGCGTTGAAAATCTTCAGCCTGAAAGCCACGAGCATCTAGAAGAGCAACAGCTAAAGCATCACCCATAGCGAGTGCAGCGGTTGTGCTGGTGGTTGGGGCTAAGTTAAGTGGACAAGCTTCTTTTTCAACACTCGTGTCTAAATGGGCATCCGCTAACTTTGCCAAAGAAGAATGTGGTGCGCCGGTCAGTGCAATCAGTTTTGCGCCAGTGCGCTTGACGATTGGCACGATAGTGAGAAGCTCATCAGTCTCACCGGAATTAGAGAGTGCAACAAAGACATCATCACGTGTAACCATCCCAAGGTCACCATGACTGGCTTCGGCTGGATGGACAAAAAAAGCAGGCGAACCAGTAGAGGCAAAGGTGGCCGCAATCTTGCGAGCAATATGCCCCGATTTACCAATCCCAGAAACGACGATGCGGCCTTTGCAGGAATGCAGAAGATCTACTGCCAATACAAGGGCATCAGCGTTAGCGCCTTCAAGGCGGTCACGCATAGTGTGCAGTGCAGCAGCCTCGATTGTGAGGGTGTCGCGCGCAAGCTTTAGGGTTCGGTCACGAGTCTTAGCTATCATGGGGTGAGTATATGCCGTCAGTCCTTCAGTTAACTCTCATCTTGCTGGCCTCCGGAGTGGCCGGGGTAGTTATTTTCCGCTATTTTGGGCTACCCCCTATTTTGGGCTATCTCGCTATTGGCGTCCTCATTGGGCCGCATGCCCTTGGTTTGGCCAATGATTCAGCCACGGTGAAGTATTTGGCTGAATTTGGGGTGGTTTTCTTGATGTTCTCGATTGGCTTGGAATTTAACCTCCATAAGCTGCGGGCTATGCGGACCATCGTATTTGGTTTGGGCGGTAGCCAAGTCATTTTGACCATGCTGCTGGCAGTCCCTGCTAGCCTGCTGATGAACTGGATTTACCCGATTTCCTGGCAGGCAGCCATTGCTCTAGGCGGTGCTTTGGCAATGTCCTCAACTGCCATCGTTACCAAACTCATTTCTGATCGCTCGGAAATCGAAACGGAGCATGGCCGCAACATCATCGGTATCTTGCTGTTCCAAGATTTGGCGGTTGTTTTCCTGTTGATTTTGTTACCTTCGCTGGGTAAGAATCCCGGAGATCTATTTTTGGCACTCACGGCAGCATCCATCAAGATTACGGTAGCCCTTGTGCTCATTTTTGTGATCGGCCAAACCTTGATGAGTCGTTGGTTTAGCTTGGTTGCTAAGTTGCGCTCTCAAGAGCTCTTCATGCTGAACCTCTTGCTCATTGTTTTGGGTATGGCAGGTCTTACAGAGCACTTTGGCTTATCGTTAGCGCTCGGGGCTTTCTTGGCGGGTATGTTGATTGCAGAGACGCCTTACCGTCATCAAGTGGAGGAGGATGTAAAGCCATTCAGGGATGTGCTCTTGGGCCTCTTCTTTATTACCGTTGGCATGCTGCTCGATTTTGAGGTGATCTATCAGCAGTGGATGCTGGTTTTACTCTTATTGATCGGCCCGCTGATTTTCAAGTTCGGCTTGATTGCGTTGCTGTCACGTGCTTTTGGCTCAAGCCCTGGTATCTCCATTCGGACGGGCTTATGTTTGGCGCAAGCTGGTGAATTCGGATTCGTTCTCTTAAATCAAATTGATGGCTTGGATTTAATCGATCCCGCCTTGAGTCAAGCAGTATTGGCAGCGATGTTACTTTCGATGTTTGGTGCGCCTTTCTTGATTCAATATAGCGATCGCATTGCGCTACATTTTTCTAGTAACGAGTGGTTATTGCAATCATTGGCGCTGACACGTGTTGCAGCCAAAAGTGTCCGTACAGAAAACCATGTAGTCATTTGTGGATTCGGTCGCTCAGGTCAAAGCTTGGCCCGCATGCTTGATCAAGAAAAAATTCCTTACATTGCTTTAGATATGGATCCAGACCGTGTCAAAGAGGCTGCCGCCGCTGGGGACAACGTGGTCTATGGCGATGCCAGTCGAGAAAATTATTTAGTTGCCGCAGGCCTTGCGAGAGCAAAGGCAGTGGTGATTACTTATGCAGATACACCAGCTAGTTTCAAAGTTTTGCATCAAGTAGAGCATCTGCGCCCAGGCATGACTGTTCTGGTGCGCACTAAAGATGACGCTGATTTGGCGAAATTACAAGCAGCTGGTGCGACTGAGGTGGTGCCTGAGTTAATTGAAGGCAGCCTCATGATGGCGTCCCATGTCTTGTTGATGATGGGTGTGCCTATGCGGAAGGTGGTGCGTCGTATCACGAGTGCACGTGAAGCTCGCTATAGTTTATTGCGTGGCTACTTCCGTGGAGTTGACGATGAGGTAGACACCAAAGAATCGTGGCGTTTGCACTCGGTCACTTTACTGCCTGAGTCAACCAGTATTGGCCAAACTCTCGAAGAGTTACATCTTGAAAATGAAGGTGTGAGCGTACAAGCAGTCAGACGAAAAGTGGGCGGTTCTGACTACGTCAAGTTGGAGCTTACCCCAGATTTACGTTTGCAGGCTAACGATATCTTGGTGCTCTCAGGCAACTCAGAAGCGACTGATTTAGCCGAATCTAAATTGCTCTGATTACTTTTTCTTTTTACTAGCGATTGGTTTTCGAACCAGCAATGGCGCTAAGTAGTGACCGGTAAAGCTAGCCTCATTCTTTGCAACTTCTTCGGGTGTGCCTGTAGCAATAATTTGCCCACCCCCAGCACCACCTTTAGGGCCTAGGTCAATAATCCAATCAGCAGTTTTGATCACATCTAAGTTGTGCTCAATGATGACGATTGTATTGCCTTGCTTCTTGAGGGTCTGAAGAACGGTCAGCAACAGTTGAATGTCATGGAAATGTAAACCCGTAGTTGGCTCATCCAAGATGTACAGAGTTCTGCCTGTATCGCGTTTAGAAAGTTCTAGTGAGAGTTTGACGCGCTGCGCTTCACCACCCGATAAGGTTGTGGCACTTTGACCTAACTTCACATAACCTAAACCGACATCCAACAAGGTTTTAAGCTTGCGTTTAACAATCGGCACCGCTTCAAAGAATTCATGGGCTTGCTCGATAGTCATCGAGAGTACTTCATGAATATTCTTACCTTTGTAGCGAATATCTAAAGTTTCACGGTTATAACGTTTTCCGTGGCAGACATCGCAAGGTACATAGACGTCTGGCAAGAAATGCATTTCTACTTTAATGACCCCGTCACCTTCACAGGCATCACAACGGCCGCCTTTGACGTTGAAAGAAAAACGTCCCGCTTCATAGCCACGCTCGCGTGCAGCAGGTACGCCGCAAAAGAGTTCTCTGATAGGTGTAAATAGCCCGGTGTAAGTAGCGGGGTTAGAGCGAGGCGTTCTACCAATTGGAGATTGGTCTACGCTAATAACCTTGTCAAAGTTCTCGAGACCCTTAATTGCTTCATGTGCCGCTGGTTCAGCATTTGAACCATAAATATGTTGTGCAACCGCGTGATGCAGGGTGTCATTAATGAGGGTTGATTTACCAGAGCCAGATACGCCAGTGACACAAGTTAATAGTCCAACTGGAATTTTGGCGTGAACTGACTGTAAGTTGTTGCCGCGCGCACCAATGATTTCTAGGAACTTGTCATTTACAGGAATGCGTTTTTCTGGAACTGCGATCCATTCGCGACCAGATAGGTAGGCACCTGTTAAAGACTTGGGGTTTGCTTCGACTTCTGCGGGAGTGCCTTCAGCAACAACCTCACCACCATGAACACCTGCGCCAGGGCCAATGTCAATGACATAGTCAGAGGCTCTAATCATGTCTTCATCATGCTCAACCACCAATACGCTATTACCTAAATCGCGTAAGTGCTTGAGGGTACCAATGAGGCGATCGTTGTCACGCTGATGCAAGCCAATGGAGGGTTCATCCAATACATACATCACACCAGTCAATCCAGAGCCAATCTGTGAAGCCAAACGAATACGCTGAGCTTCCCCGCCTGAGAGGGTGTCTGCACTTCGCTCTAGTGAGAGGTAATCTAAGCCAACATCATTGAGGAAGCGAAGACGCGAACCAATCTCTTTCACAATCTTGTCAGCGATTTCTCTTTTAGCGCCTTTGAGTTCGAGGGCTTCAAAATACTCTTTAGCTTCTTTGAGCGGTAGGGCGCTGATTTCATAAATAGCTCGAGATTGTTTGCCGTCACCGACTTTGACAAAGCGCGCTTCTTTACGTAGACGGCTGCCACTACATGCTGGGCAGGTTTGCACATTTTGATAGCGAGATAATTCTTCGCGGACTGTCGCGGATTCGGTCTCGCGATAGCGGCGTTCAAAGTTGGCAACAATGCCTTCAAAGGCGTGCTCACGAATACTGTTCTTGCCACGTTCATTGATGTATTCAAATGGAATGGTCACGTCACCAGAACCCAGCAAAATGAGGTCTTGCTGTTTCTTATTTAAAGTCTCAAAAGGTTTCTCGACATCAAAGCCGCCATGTTTGGCTAATGTCTGTAAGAGTTTGAAATAAAACTGATTGCGACGATCCCAGCCCTTAATGGCGCCCGATGCTAGCGATAAATCAGGATGCGCAACAATGCGTTTTGGATCGAAGAAGGATTGATGACCTAATCCATCGCAAGACGGGCATGCACCCATCGGGTTATTGAATGAGAATAGGCGTGGCTCTAACTCTTGCAAAGAATACGAGCAGATAGGGCAAGCAAACTTGCTGGAGAAAATCATCTCTTTGCCAGCGTCCATATTGACGATCATGGCTTTGCCATCTGCCAGGCGCAGAGCAGTCTCAAAGGATTCTGCTAAACGTTGCTGAATATCAGGCCGCACCTTAATGCGATCTACAACTACTTCAATAGAGTGCTTATCGTTTTTCTTTAGTGCTGGTAATTGATCAACTTCAAAGATTTCTGCTTTAGCAGTATTGGTTGTACCGCCACCAGAGCGCACACGAAATCGCACAAAACCCTGTGCTTGAAGGTCTTGAAATAAGTCTACGAATTCACCTTTACGCTCGCTCACTACGGGAGCTAGGATCATGAGCTTGGTGTCTTCCGGCATGGCTAAAACGGTATCAACCATTTGAGAAACGCTTTGCGCTTCTAACGGTAGATCGTGATCTGGGCAGTGCGGTGTACCTGCACGCGCAAACAGTAAACGCAGATAATCATGAATTTCAGTGACCGTACCCACGGTCGAGCGAGGATTATGACTAGTCGCCTTTTGCTCAATTGAGATTGCTGGTGAGAGGCCCTCAATCGTATCGACGTCGGGTTTTTCCATTAACTGCAAGAATTGACGAGCATAAGCTGATAAGGACTCAACGTAGCGACGTTGGCCTTCGGCATATAGGGTGTCAAAAGCTAGAGAGCTTTTGCCCGAGCCAGATAGACCGGTCAAAACGACCAATTTCTCTCTAGGGATATCTAGATTGATGTTTTTGAGGTTGTGCGTACGCGCACCGCGGATTTTAATTTCGTTATTCATGATTTTTTAGCGTAACTTGTTAATATAGCCCTTTCCCATGAATCCTTCTGAACTTCGCTCCACTCTGGCCTTAGCAGGCATC
>NZ_NCFJ01000041.1:0-15831 GCF_002281105.1 Polynucleobacter sp. 35-46-11 | reverse complement strand
GTTTCCCTGGCCACATCGTAGACTCGGGCCGATAAAATTTTCTTTAAATAGTTCGTTGCCATGCGATGAGCGTACCATGAATGGGCTCTAAGCCCTTAGATTTGCAAGGGTTTATCGCCTTAGATCAACATCTTTCTTGGTTTCCTGCCAATATCAAGATCCCTCAATTAAAATGCATATTTATCAAATATGACGCTATGAACGCTCCATTAGCTTTGAACCAGTTGTTGGATGCCGAAGCGGGTTCACCCCGCCTTCGCGAAATTCCCTACAACTACACCTCCTTTTCCGATCGTGAAATCGTTATTCGCCTGTTGGGTGAGGAGTCCTGGCGCGTTCTGAATGACTTACGTGGCGTTCGCCGTACTGGCCGATCAGCTCGCATGTTGTTCGAGGTTTTGGGTGATATCTGGGTTGTTCAACGTAATCCCTTCTTGCAAGATGACTTATTGGATAGCGCTAATCGCCGTCAATTGTTAATTGACGCTTTATGGCACCGTCTTGGCGAAGTGAAGAAGAGATCTAGCGGCGAATCTGCTGAACAGGTTCAGGTTTTATTAGAAGCTGCACATCGCGCGGTTGAAAGTTTCGAACAGGGCTTTAAAGTGGTTGCAGAAATTCGTAAGCGCGCCCGTAAGGAACTTGGTCGCATTACTGCTGCTGACAATATTTGTTTTGATGGCGTCTCACGTGCGGCACATGTGACTGATGCTACGGACTGGCGTGTTGAGTTTCCGCTGGTTGTTCTTAAGCCGGATTACGAATCTGAGATTCCCGGCCTGGTTAAGGCTTGTGTTGAATTAGGCTTAACTATTATTCCGCGTGGAGGTGGCACGGGTTATACCGGTGGCGCAATTCCTCTCTACGCTATGTCAGCAGTAATTAATACTGAGAAGCTTGAGCAAATCGATGCCGTCCAGCTCAAACGTTTGCCGGGTGTTGATCATGAAGTATCTACGATCTTTACCGGCGCTGGTGTTGTAACCCGGAGAGTTTCAGATGCTGCAGAGCGTGCTGGGTTGGTCTTTGCAGTCGACCCTACTTCAGCTGATGCAAGTTGTATTGGTGGCAATATTGCCATGAACGCTGGTGGTAAGAAGGCGGTCTTGTGGGGCACTGCACTCGATAACTTAGCCAGCTGGCGCATGGTCGATCCAGAGGGTAATTGGCTTGATGTCGAACGTCTCGATCACAATCTTGGAAAAATTCACGTTGTAGAAAAAGTACTATTTCAACTGACTTGGTCTGATGGCTTGAGTGAGCCAGGCGAACGCATTCTCAAAACAGAAACCTTGGAAGTGGAAGGTAAGAGCTTCCGTAAAGAGGGCTTGGGTAAGGATGTGACTGATAAGTTTTTATCAGGCTTACCTGGCGTTCAAAAAGAAGGTTGCGATGGATTAATTACGAGCGCTACTTGGATTTTGCATCGCATGCCTAAATTCATGCGCACGGTTTGCCTGGAGTTTTTTGGCCAAGCGCAAGAGGCCATTCCAAGCATTGTAGAAATCAAAGCTTACCTTGATGGCTTGAGCAAGAATGGTGGACCAATCCTTGCTGGTTTAGAGCATTTGGATGATCGCTATTTGAGGGCAGTTGGTTATTCCACTAAGTCCAAACGTAATGCTTTGCCAAAGATGGTGTTGATTGGGGATATCGCTGGTGATGATGAAGAGGCCGTAGCCGCTGCGACCAGTGAAGTTGTCCGTATGGCCAACAATCGTGTAGGCGAAGGCTTTGTAGCGGTTAGCGCTGAGGCGCGCAAGAAGTTTTGGTTAGATCGTGCTCGTACTGCTGCAATTGCTCGACATACCAATGCTTTTAAGATTAATGAAGACGTAGTCATTCCATTGCCGCGTATGGGTGAGTACACCGAAGGTATTGAGCGTATCAATATCGAACTCTCTCTTAAAAACAAATTACAAGTTTTAGATGGCCTCGAAGTATTTTTGACAAAGAGCGCGTTGCCGCTTGGTAAGAATGACGAAGACTATGAGATCCCTAGTGCTGAAATCTTAGGTGATCGTGTCCAGCAAGCGCTAGAGCTGATTACTAAGGTACGGGCGCGTTGGTCAGACTGGCTTACGCGGATGGATACGTATTTCCCGGATCTGCAGAATTACAGTTTGAGAGCTTCATGGAAGACGGAAGTTCGTGCTGAGCTCAGAATCATTTTTGGCGGCCTAGCATTCGAGCCCATCATCAATGAGCTAGAAGCGATCCATAAAAATATCTTACGTAAGCGTGTGTTTGTAGCGCTGCATATGCATGCTGGTGACGGTAATGTGCATACCAATATTCCAGTGAATTCAGATGATTACGAGATGTTGCAAGATGCACATCGTGCAGTCGACCGGATTATGAAATTAGCTCGCTCACTAGATGGTGTTATTTCTGGTGAGCATGGCATTGGTATTACGAAGCTTGAATATTTGACTGAGGAAGAGCTCAAAGATTTCCGTGCTTACAAAATGCGCGTAGATCCTGAGGGCCGCTTCAATAAGGGCAAATTAATGCCGCATGCGGATCTCAGCATTGCTTACACCCCGAGCTTTGGCTTGATGGGTCATGAGTCCCTCATCATGCAGCAGAGTGATATCGGTGCGATTGCGGATAGCGTGAAAGATTGTTTACGTTGCGGTAAGTGCAAGCCGGTCTGCTCTACACATGTGCCTCGCGCTAATTTGCTTTATAGCCCGCGTGACAAAATTTTGGCAACCTCGTTGCTGATAGAAGCCTTCTTATACGAAGAGCAAACGCGTCGTGGTGTATCGATTCGTCATTGGGAAATGTTTGATGACGTCGCAGCACATTGCACTGTATGTCACAAGTGTTTGACGCCATGCCCAGTCAAAATTGATTTTGGTGATGTCACCATGAACATGCGTAACTTGTTGCGCAAGATGGGTCAGCAGCGCTTTAATCCTGGAACAGCAGCATCCATGCTCTTCTTGAATGCTACCGATCCAGACACAATCAAGTTGGCTCGTAAGACCATGATTGGTTGGGGTTATAAGCTTCAGCGCTTGGGTAATGATGTGTTCCGTAAGTTGGCACGCAAGCAAACTGCGCACCCTCCTGCAACCGTCACTAAGCCGACCATAAAAGAGCAGGTCATCTTTTTTGTTAATAAGAAGATGCCTGGCAACTTACCGAAGAAAACTGCGCGTGCACTTTTGGATATTGAAGACGCGGATTATGTTCCAATTATTCGGGATCCAAAAACAACCTCTGCCGATACAGAGGCAGTATTTTATTTCCCGGGTTGCGGCTCTGAGCGTTTGTTCTCGCAGGTAGGCTTAGCTACGCAAGCAATGCTGTGGAATGTGGGTGTACAGACCGTATTGCCGCCGGGCTACTTATGTTGTGGTTACCCACAGCGCGGTAATGGTGACTTTGATAAAGCGGAGAAGATGATTACAGACAATCGCGTTCTCTTTCATCGCGTTGCCAATACACTGAATTACTTGGATATCAAAACTGTCGTAGTTTCATGCGGTACTTGCTATGACCAGTTAGCGGGTTATCAGTTTGAGCAGATTTTCCCAGGCTGCCGTATTGTGGATATTCATGAGTATTTACTTGAGAAGGGCGTCAAGCTTTCAAATGTGACTGGCGTGAAATACATGTACCACGATCCATGCCACTCTCCAATGAAGTTGCAAGATCCACTCAAGACGGTGAATGAGCTCATTCAATTAGAAGATGGTCAAGCTATTCAGAAGAATGATCGTTGCTGCGGTGAGGCGGGAACTCTTGCGGTATCGCGACCTGACATTTCTACGCAAATCCGCTTCCGCAAGCAGATTGAAATGGAGAAGGCTGCCAATGAATTACGTAAAGATGATTTCACTGGCGATGTCAAAGTGCTAACAAGTTGCCCATCCTGCCTGCAAGGCCTTACTCGATTTGATGCTGATAGTGATACGACTGCAGATTACATCGTGGTTGAAATGGCGCAAAAATTATTGGGCCCTGATTGGATGCAAGACTATGTAGCTAAGGCAAATCAAGGTGGTATCGAGAGGGTATTGGTTTAATGATTCCAACTAATGTTGTAGTACATCAGCAGTCAAAAGTTTTGGAACTCGCTTATGAGAATGGCAATACCTACCGCCTACCTTTTGAATTCTTAAGAGTGGTATCTCCTTCTGCTGAAGTCCAGGGTCATGGCCCTGGGCAAGAGACCTTACAAACCGGCAAGCGTGAGGTGCTCATCGCTAATATTGAGCCGGTAGGCCATTACGCACTAAAGCCTTCTTTCTCGGATGGGCATGATTCTGGTTTGTACTCTTGGGATTACCTACAATTTTTATGCGAGAACCACGAAGCCTTGTGGAAAGAGCATTTGGATAAATTGGCTGCTGCTGGCCTAGACCGCGATGCTCCAATGAGTGTTGCTGGCGGTAAAGCCTGCGGTAGTCATTGAGCATTCAATTAGATAAAGCGAAGAATATGAGTAAGACTCACTTTGGATACCAAAGCGTTGATGAAGCAGAAAAAGCAGGTAAGGTCGCAGAGGTATTTCATTCTGTAGCTAGCAAATATGATGTCATGAATGACTTGATGTCATTTGGCCTCCATCGCTTGTGGAAGAAGGTGACCATTGCTCGCGCTCAAGTTCGCCCCGGCCAAAAAGTATTAGATATTGCCGGTGGTACGGGTGACTTGGCTGCTGCCTTTGCGCGTGCAGCTGCTTGGGGTCATAACTCGGAAGCTCAAGTATGGTTAAGTGACATTAACGCATCCATGTTGGGTGTTGGTCGTGACCGCCTACTAGATCAAGGCTTGGCTTTGCCCTGCGTTCAGTTTGATGCAGAAAAAATTCCCTTTCCTGCAAATCACTTTGATGTCGTGACGGTGGCATTTGGTCTGCGCAATATGACTCACAAAGATGTTGCCTTAAAAGAGATGTTGCGTGTGATTAAGCCAGGTGGTCGAGTGTTGGTGTTGGAGTTCTCTAAGCCGGATGCATTTTTACAACCGGTTTATGACACTTACTCATTCAAGGTATTGCCCTGGTTAGGTGAAAAAATTGCCAAAGATTCCGAGAGCTACCGTTATTTAGCTGAATCCATTCGTATGCATCCAGATGCGCAAACCCTCAAGGAAATCATGTTGGGGGTCGGTTTTGATGAAGTGGATACCCATAGAATGACTGGTGGTATTGTTGCTCTTCATATTGGTATTAAATACTAGTGAATTTGTAGTTTCTAGCAGTCCAGAATTAAAGTGGTTCCATAGGAGATAAAAAGATGAATAAGCATTTTTTCAAAGCAGTTTTATTAAGTGTTAGCTTAATATTTGCCACTGTTGGTCATGCTGATGCTGCCCGTTTAGGCGGTGGTAGAAGTATTGGTAAGGCACCAAGTGCGCCAATGCAAAAACAAGCTGCTCCTGTACAAAAGCCAACTCAACAGGCGCAACCAGCTACACCGGCAGCAGCCCCTAAAGCGCCAACACCTAGTCGTTTTGGCGGTATGGGTGGAATCCTAGGCGGTCTTGCTGCTGGACTGGGCATTGGTTATCTCTTATCTCATTTTGGTTTGGGTGAAGCAGCATCCTCATTAATTACTGGATTGTTGATTGCTGTTTTAGCAGGCTTTGGCATCATGTTTGTGATGAGAAGAATGATGCCTGCCTTATCTGGCGCCAACAAAGGTCCTCAAGTCACCTCGCAAGGAATGCAGCGCGCCAATATGGATCAAGCCCCTAGACAGGAGCCTGCATTTACACCAGCTGCAAATGCATTTGGCGGTGTTGCTGCTGAGCCTGCACCCTTGCAATCAACGTTGCCGCCAGGATTTGATGAATATGCATTCTTGGATAACGCGAAGCAATATTTCTCAACCCTTCAAAAGGCTTGGGATCAGGGCGATTTATCTGCCCTGCGTGAATACACAACGCCAGAGATGTTTGCGACTATCGAACAAGACTTATCTGGTCGCGCTGATAGTTCCAATCAAACTGACGTGGTTACGCTCAATGCGCAACTGCTTGGCATTGAGACAACTGACAATGTTTATTACTGTAGCGTGCAGTTCACAGGCATGATTCGTGAGCAAGCAGGCGCACAGGCAAATAACTTCTCTGAAATTTGGAACCTAAGCAAGCCGGTAAACGGTCCGGGGGGCTGGGTACTGGCGGGTATTTCTCAGTTAGTTTAAGCTTGAGGTACTTTCCACTGAAAGCCCGCACTTGTGCGGGTTTTTTACACTTATGACCACCGCTTCTCCTGTCACTCACCCTATTGCAGCCTCAGCTGCTTGTCGAGGAATCAATCATGTCCTTCGGGCAGAGCCATGGGCTATGGCAGAATTGGCTCGTCATGCTGGCAAAGTGATTTTGCTAGGCTTGCCAATCGGTAACATGTGTTTTGAGATAGCGTCCGAGGGTTCTTTGGTTGCCGTAACCAATATTAATGCTCCAACTCTTGAGTTGGAAGTCTCTCCTGAGGTACTAAGTACTTTAGCTGGCGGTCCGGGTAATTTGCGAGAGCAGGCAATGAAGTCAGTCAGAATTACTGGTGATGCTGACTTGGCGCAATTATTGGGTCGCCTAGCGGGCCAAATTCGCTGGGAGTATGAAGAGGATCTAGCGCGTTTCATTGGAGATGCGCCTGCTAATTTTGCGGTGCGCCAAGGTAAGAAATGGGTTTCTGCTGGAAGATCGGCAGCTACTGATCTACTTGAAAATGTCATTGAGTACGTCAGTGAAGAAAGAAAAGTACTGTTGAATAAACGAGATTTTTTAATTCGTAAGAATGAGTTGAGCGCATTGCGTGATTCGGTTGATCGTATAGAAAAACGCATCCAACTTTTAGAGCGAAAAGGTTAATTCATTGTGCGTCGTCTAGCTCGTCTATCTTTTATTTTCTTCACCGCATGGCGCTACGGCATGTTGCCATTGCTACGCGATATTTTAAAGCCCGGTATTCGTCGCAGTGTGTTGACCGTCATTTGTTGGACCTCTCCAGGCCAGTCTTTACCTAGGGGTGAGCGTATTCGTTTAACACTAGAAGCGCTGGGTCCAATCTTTGTGAAATTCGGACAAGTACTTTCTACTCGACGTGATTTATTGCCAGAAGATATTTCTAATGAATTAGCGAAGTTACAAGACCAGGTTCCGCCATTTTCAAATGATGAATCCTGTCGATTGATTGAGCAGGCGCTGGGGCAGTCAATCGAAGAAGTCTTTATCAGTTTCGATGCAACCC
Source organism: Polynucleobacter sp. 35-46-11 (assembly GCF_002281105.1). Classification (NCBI taxonomy): domain Bacteria; kingdom Pseudomonadati; phylum Pseudomonadota; class Betaproteobacteria; order Burkholderiales; family Burkholderiaceae; genus Polynucleobacter; species Polynucleobacter sp. 35-46-11. The sequence continues at coordinate 8,618 of NZ_NCFJ01000041.1, read as the reverse complement.
CCGTAGCCAGTGCCTCTGTAGCCCAAGTACACTTTGCTTTATTGCGTGGGACCCAGAAGCATCCAGAGTGGGAAGGTCGCCCAGTCGCAGTCAAAGTTTTGCGCCCAGGTATTTTGCCAATCATTGATGGTGATCTTGCTTTGCTGTACGACCTGGCAAAAATTATTGAGAGATTGTCTGAGGACGGACGCCGCTTAAAGCCGCGTGAAAACGTTGCTGAATTTGATACTCACTTACATGATGAATTGGATCTCATGCGTGAGGCAGCAAATGCAAGTCAGTTACGCCGCTATTTTGTAGACTCTAAAAAATTAATGATTCCTGAGATGTATTGGGATTTGTGTCATACCAATGTCATCGTGATGGAAAAGATGGATGGCATTTCGATTGGGCGCACTGCGGAATTGCGTGCTGCTGGTGTTGACTTCAAAAAGCTTGCTGCAGATGGAGTAGAAATATTCTTTACCCAAGTATTTGAGCATGGGTTCTTTCATGCGGACATGCATCCTGGCAACATTATGATCAGTCTTGAGCCAGAAACATTTGGCCGATTTATCTCTTTGGATTTCGGTATTGTTGGTGCATTGAGTCAGTCTGATAAAAGTTATCTGGCATTAAATTTCCTGGCTTTCTTTAATCGCGATTACCGTCGTGTTGCTGAACTGCATATCGAGTCTGGTTGGGTTCCTGCTAATACGCGAGTTGAGGAACTTGAAGGTGCGGTTCGATCTGTTTGTGAGCCTTACTTTGATCGCCCTCTAAAAGAGATCTCCCTGGGTATTGTATTAATGCGTTTATTCCAAACTTCACGCCGCTTTAAGGTGGAAATTCAGCCGCAACTCACTTTGCTTCAGAAGACTTTGTTGAATGTTGAGGGGCTTGCTCGTCAGCTCGATCCAGATCTAGATCTCTGGAAAACTGCCAAGCCAATTTTAGAAAAATGGATCAGTCAGCAGTTGGGCTGGAGGGCTTTGGTCGATGGTATTAAGACTGAAGCTCCTAGCTGGGCGCAGATATTGCCAACCTTACCCCGCCTAATTGCAGAGAGTTTGGCTCAAGGGCGCGCTCCACAAAAGGATCAAAATCTTGAATTAGAGGTCTTAAAAGGCCTTTTATTGCAGGAAAGACGCACGCATCGCCTTTTGGTGGGTGCTCTGCTGTTTGCAGGGGGCTTTTTGGCTGGGATTCTGATAATCGGCCTCGGTCTTTACTAGTCTGTCGCCTACCAGCGCTTAAACCGCTAAAATGCCAGGTTAGGCAAAGCGCAAGCATAGGCACATGAAAAAATACTTTATCGCAGGCATTCTGGTGTGGGCACCGATGTCAATCACCATTTGGGTGATTGCATGGGGTCTTGGCTTGCTTGACGGTGTTTTTGGCTCTGTAATGCACGCCATTATTGCTGTATTCCCCAATCAGTTTGCTGGTGATTTGCAGCATTTCCGTGAATTGCCGGGTGTAGGTATTCTGATTGTTGTTTCAGTCATCATGATTACTGGGCTACTTGCAATCAGTTTTGCAGGTCAGTGGTGGATGAAGGTGTGGAATCGGTTTATGAACCGCATTCCAATCGTTCGATCCATTTATTCCAGTGTGCAGCAAGTATCTTCGACCTTATTTTCTGGAAGCGGACAAGCTTTTAGCAAAGCATTATTAATTCGCTATCCCCATGCAGATTCTTGGGCGATTGCATTTCAGACTGGCATGCCAGCAATAGAAGTTGCTGCGAAGCTGGGTGAGGACTACGTCAACGTATTTCTACCAACCACGCCAAATCCAACTTCTGGATTTTTTATGATCGTCCCACGTGCGCACACCATTGAATTGGAGATGAGTGTTGAAGAGGCGCTCAAGCATATTGTTTCAATGGGATCGGTTCCCCCAACTAGTTCAACTGGTTTGACCGCTATTAGGTCAAACCATCATCTTTGATTTATAGGAAATTGTTATGTCGATGCGAAGCCATACCTGCGGTCAGGTAACTGAATCACTTATTGGTCAAGAAATTACTCTCTCGGGTTGGGTGAATCGTCGCCGTGACCACGGTGGCGTGATTTTTATTGACCTACGTGATCATCAAGGTTTTGTGCAAGTAGTGTGCGATCCAGATCGCCCAGAGATGTTTGCATTGGCTGAGCAGGTTCGTAATGAGTTTTGTATTCAGATTAAAGGTTTGGTGCGTGCGCGTCCAGCTGGTACTGAGAACAATGATTTGGTCAGCGGCAAGATTGAAGTGCTTTGCCATAGCCTGGTTATTTTGAATGCGTCGATTACGCCTCCATTCCAATTGGAAGATGAGAATTTATCTGAGACCACTCGCTTAACCCATCGCGTTCTGGATTTGCGTCGCCCGCAAATGCAAAAGAATTTGCGCTTGCGTTACAACGTGGCCATGGAATGCCGTCGCTACTTAGATGCTGCAGGCTTCATCGATATTGAAACACCCATGTTGACTAAGAGCACTCCTGAAGGTGCTCGCGACTATTTAGTTCCTTCACGCGTTCATGATGGCCAGTTCTTTGCTTTGCCACAGTCTCCTCAGTTGTTTAAACAGTTACTGATGGTGGCTGGCTTTGATCGTTACTACCAAATTACCAAGTGTTTCCGTGATGAAGATTTGCGTGCTGATCGTCAGCCTGAATTTACTCAGATCGACTGTGAAACAGCCTTCTTAGATGAATTAGAAATTCGTGAGTTATTTGAAAACATGATCCGTCATATTTTCAAAACCACGATGAATGTCGAGTTGCCAAACCCATTCCCAACAATGCCTTATTCAGAAGGTATGGCGCGCTTTGGTTCAGACAAGCCAGACCTGCGTGTGAATTTTGAATTTACTGAATTGACTGACTTAATGAAGGATGTCGATTTCAAAGTGTTCTCTGGTGCAGCAAACCAAGAGGGTGGCCGCGTAGTTGGTTTGTGCGTACCTGGTGGTGCTGAGATTAGTCGTAGTGAAATTGATGATTACACACAATTTGTGGCGATTTATGGTGCCAAAGGTTTAGCATGGATCAAAGTGAACTCAGTTGCCGAAGGTCGTAACGGCTTGCAATCACCAATCGTGAAGAACTTGCATGATGCTGCTATTGAAGGCATCTTGAAGCGCACTGGCGCTAAAGATGGGGACATTATTTTCTTCGGTGCTGATAAAGAAAAAGTAGTCAATGATGCTATCGGTGGTTTGCGCCTGAAGATTGGCCACTCCGCTTGGGGTAAAGAGCATGGTCTTTCCACCGAAGCTTGGAAGCCATTATGGGTAGTGGATTTCCCAATGTTTGAGTACGATGAAGACAACGCCCGTTGGGTTGCATGTCACCATCCGTTCACAAGCCCTAAAGATGAACACATGCAGTATCTTGAGTCGAATCCAGGTAAGTGCTTAGCTAAAGCCTATGACATGGTTTTAAATGGTAGTGAGATTGGTGGCGGATCAGTCCGTATTCACCAAGAGGTGGTTCAGAGTCAAGTATTCCGTGCATTGAAGATTGGTGCTGAAGAAGCGCAGGCTAAGTTTGGATTCTTATTAGATGCCCTGCAATATGGCGCGCCTCCGCATGGTGGTATTGCGTTTGGTTTGGATCGTATCGTCACCATGATGACTGGTGCTGAGTCTATTCGTGATGTGATCGCCTTCCCTAAAACGCAACGTGCACAGTGCTTGCTCACTCAGGCTCCTAGCCCAGTAGATGAGCGTCAGCTAAAAGAACTGCATATCCGCTTGCGCCAAGCTACTCCAGCCGCTTAAGTAAGAAAGTATTTAAAGTATCTTGAAAATCCCCATTTCGGTTTTAGTTGTTATTTACAAATCGAATGGGGAGGTCTTGCTAATAGAGCGGGCTGATAAAACCAACTTCTGGCAATCTGTGACAGGTAGCGTGGATTCTCTTGATGAAGATCTCAATGTGGCTGCTGCACGTGAGGTGCTTGAAGAAACTGGCATCGATGTCAAATCACTACCGGCAAACTCTTTGCAAGATATGCACCATCAAATCGAGTACGAGATTTATCCACAGTGGCGTCTTCGCTATGCCCCTGGGGTGACTAGAAATACCGAGAATTGGTTTTCACTGCTGGTGCCAGATGTTACTCAGGTCCAATTAGCTCCTAGGGAGCATGTCGCTTATCAATGGCTGCCATTTGCAGAGGCTGCTACTCAATGTTTTTCTCCCAGCAATGGTGAGGCCATTCTGCAATTGTTCTCTGCGCCTTAGTGCAGAAGTGACTAAGATAGAGCGATGAGACATTCATCAGGGCATCACCATTCGGCAGCGGCTTCCAATCCTTCACAGGGTAGTGATTGGAAGGTCATTCGCGATTTACTTCCCTATCTACTGGAATATAAGATTAGGGTAGCGATTGCTCTGACATGCTTAGTGGCTGCTAAGGTTACCAACCTCGGTATTCCGATTTTGATGAAGCAATTAATTGATACTCTCAATATCAAGGCAGATTCTCCACAGGTCTTGTTAGTAGTCCCCGCTGGATTGATACTGGCCTATGGCCTTTTAAGAATCTCTGCCTCAATTTTTACTGAGTTGCGTGAATCCCTTTTTGCGCGCGTCACCCAAAATGCGGTGCGTAAAGTAGCCCTTCAAGTTTTTGAACATTTACATTCTTTAGCGCTGAGTTTTCATTTGGCTCGTCAGACCGGCGGAGTTAGTAGAGACATTGAGCGCGGTACCCGTGGTATTCAGTCGCTAATTTCCTATTCCCTGTACAGCATCCTGCCAACCCTCATTGAATTTTGTTTGGTGCTTGGATTCTTAGCTTATGCATACGATATTTGGTTTGCTGCTATTACACTGGTTGCCTTAGTCCTTTATATAGTTTTCACAGTGGTAGTGACTGAATGGCGCACCCATTTCCGCCGCACCATGAATGACATGGATTCCAAGGCCAATCAGAAGGCGATTGACTCCCTCCTCAATTTTGAAACCGTAAAGTATTTTAGTAATGAGGCTTTTGAAGCCAGTCGCTACGACCAAAATTTGGTGCGCTATCAAGCTGCTGCCGTTAAATCCCAGAAATCCTTAGCGGTTCTGAATTTTGGGCAGCAAACTATTATTGCGGTCGGTTTAGTTCTCATACTTTGGCGTGCGACCTTAGGTGTGATTGATGGATCCATGACCTTGGGTGATTTAGTTTTGGTTAATACCCTGATGATTCAGTTGTATATTCCATTGAATTTCTTAGGGGTGATCTATCGCGAGATTAAGCAGGCTCTGACCGATATGGACCGTATGTTCTCGCTCCTCAATACGGAGAAGGAGATTGCTGATGCGCCTAATGCGAAGTCTTTAATTATTAGCAATCAAGGTCGTGGACCTGATGTTCGTTTTGAGAATGTCTCTTTTCATTACGATGCTAAGCGTGAGATTCTGAAAGACGTGAGTTTTAAAATCCCGGCGGGAACGATTACTGCAGTGGTGGGTCAGAGCGGTGCGGGTAAGAGCACTTTGGCTCGTTTGCTGTTTCGTTTTTATGACGTTCAATCCGGAAAAATTTTGATTGATGATCAAAATATTGTGGATGTCACTCAATCCAGCTTGCGTAAGGCGATTGGCATCGTTCCACAAGATACAGTGCTGTTTAATGACACGATTGGTTACAACATTGCATATGGCAATCCCAATGCGTCGATTGAAGAAGTGCATGAGGCTGCTAGAGCTGCGCAGATCGATCGTTTTATCAAACATCTTCCAGATGGTTATGACACCCAAGTAGGTGAGCGTGGCTTGAAGTTGTCAGGTGGCGAGAAGCAACGTGTGGCGATTGCGCGCACTTTGCTTAAAAAGCCAGCGATGCTCATTTTTGATGAGGCAACATCGGCGCTTGACTCCAAAACGGAGCGAGCCTTTCAGGAGGAACTACTTGGCCTCGCGAAAAACCGTACAACTTTGATCATTGCCCACAGACTTTCTACCATTGTTCATGCGGATCAAATCTTAGTAATGGATCGTGGCCAGATTATTGAGCGTGGAACACATGCTGAGTTACTGTCTGCCAATGGTCGATATACTGAGATGTGGCAGATGCAAGAGCGAAGTACTCTTGATTAGAATATCTGTATGAGCAAGCAAGAAACCATTCTCAAAAATGCCTTTGCTGCCGCATTAGCAGTTGCTGACCCAAAGAAAATCATCCCTGAATATCTCAGCAAGATCTTTCCACCAGGTTCAGAGCCTAGTGGCAGGTGTTTAGTGGTGGGTGCAGGCAAGGCGAGTGCGTCTATGGCAACTGCATTAGAGTCTTATGCAAAGAGCCATTGGCCTAATGCAATTTTTGAGGGTGTAGTGTTGACCCGATACGGGCACCACTCTCCAACCAGTGATATCCAAATTATTGAAGCGGGCCACCCTGTGCCAGATCAAGCAGGCATGGATGGCGCCAAAGAAATCTACCGCCTAGTAAGTGAGTTGAATCAAGGCGATATTCTGATTGCGTTGATTTCAGGGGGCGGGTCTAGTTTGCTCACCTTTCCTCAAGCCGGCATCAGCATTGACGATATGCGTAAGACGACTGAAGCACTCTTGCGTTCTGGCGCGCCGATTGAAGAGATGAATGTCGTACGTAAACATTTGTCAGCAATTCTGGGTGGCAATTTAGCAAGACTGGCGATTGCACGAGGTGCACGAGTTGAGGCTTTGCTGATTTCTGATGTTACGGGAGATGCTCCTGCAGATATTGCCAGTGGACCTTGTGCCCCAGATTATTCGACTTATCAAGATGCTCTGAATATTTTGACTAAACATGATTTGGGTCCAGACTCTATTCCGAGATCTGTTTTATCTCACTTGCAGTGCGGTGTTGCTGGTGAGGTTCCAGAGACCCTAAAGGAAGCTGATTTACAAAATACTCTAGTAAACAATCATGTGATTGCTACTGCTTATAAGAGTCTTGAGGCCGCGGCTGATTGTGTTCGTACACAAGGTTACGAGCCAGTGATTTTGGGTGACACCATTACTGGTGAGGCTCGGGATGTGGGTATCGAGCAGGCAGCCTTAGCACGTCAGCATCTGCTGGCTAAGACTAGTAAACCCATTGCCTTCATCTCGGGTGGTGAGTGTACTGTCACCATTCCTAATGGAATAAAAGGTCGCGGTGGTCGCTGTAGCGAATATTTACTGTCACTTTTTGCGGCCTCGACAGACTTACTCAATATTTCCGCTTTGGCTGCAGATACCGATGGTATCGATGGCAATGAAAGGAATGCCGGTGCGTGGTTTACCCCCGAGATTCGCCAGGCTGCCAATAAGCAAGGCTTGATCCTTTCACAGTACCTAGAGCAGCACGATTGCTATGGTTTTTTTGCGCAATTAGATGCTTTGGTGGAAACTGGCCCTACACTGACGAATGTGAATGATTTCCGCATCATCTTGCTTGATAAATAATTATGACTAATAGCTCAACACAAATTCAACTGATTCAGCCAGATGATTGGCATCTGCATATTCGTGATGGTGAAGTCATGAAAGATGTATTGGCAGATACTGCGAGTCAATTTGCGCGCGCCATCATCATGCCAAACTTGAAGCCACCAGTGACTACAGTTGATTTAGCAAATGCCTATCGAGAGCGGATTGAAGCAAATCTTCAATCTCTGGGCGTGACTAGCTTTACTCCATTAATGACTTTGTATCTCACCGATAACACTTCGGCAGATGAAGTGCGCAAAGCAAAAGCTGCTGGTATTGTCGGATTCAAGCTTTATCCTGCTGGCGCTACTACCAATAGCGATGCTGGAGTGAGTGATATCAAGCGTTGCTATGCTGCGCTCGAAGCGATGCAATCTGTTGGCATGCCATTGTTAGTGCATGGTGAGGTGACTAGCTTTGAGATTGATATCTTTGATCGCGAGGCGGTATTTATTGATCACGTGCTAGAACCTTTGCGCAAAGATTTTCCTGAACTCAAGATTGTGTTCGAACATATCACTACTAAGCAGGCTGCACACTATGTGCGTGATGCGCAAACTAGTGGAAAAAATAGTTTAGCTGCCACTATCACTCCGCAACACTTGTTGATGAATCGCAATGCGATTTTTGCTGGCGGGATTCGTCCGCACAATTATTGTTTACCAGTTCTCAAGCGTGAAGAGCATCGTGTTGCTTTGCTAGAAGCAGCAACCAGTGGCAGCCCTAGATTTTTCTTAGGTACTGATAGTGCCCCCCATGCTAAGGGCGCCAAAGAGGCTGCTTGTGGTTGTGCTGGTTGCTACAGCGCATTCAATGCGCTTGGTTTGTATGCTGAGGCATTTGAGAGTGTTGCTAAGCTAGATAAGCTTGAGGGCTTTGCCAGTTTCTTTGGCCCAGATTTTTATTCCTTGCCACGCAATACCCAGAAAATTACCTTGGTAAAGCAAGCGCAAAGCATTCCAGCGGAACTTCCTTTGGGTGATGCCACGATTGTGCCGCTTCGCGCTGGTGAGACGATTGCTTGGACTTTGGCTTAAGCCAATCCTGATTCCCCGTATTGCGTTTTTAAGATAAATTTCTGCGACTGCGTTAGACTGCAGTCGCAGAGTCAATTGGGCAATCGCCGCCTCTTTATTGAGGGGGAGGAAAGTCCGGACTCCATAGGGAAGGGTGATGGCTAACGGCCATCCACGGTGACGT
>NZ_NCFJ01000341.1:0-2786 GCF_002281105.1 Polynucleobacter sp. 35-46-11 | reverse complement strand
TTCTTCCTCTTCCAACTGTAGAACTGTCAAATAAAAGCCCCACTTAAGGGGCTTAGTTATCACCAAATTTGGGTGTTATTGACTACTGAGCTTTTCGGACTGAGATAGATAGCTTTCTGTCCGACCCTGAGATATAGGGAAAGAATCCCCAGTTCAATTTCAAACCATTTACCGATTGTGATTGTCATATTAACTCCTTTTAGGTTAGGTGAAGTTAGCTTACTATGTAATTGATTTCATTACAATATTTTCATTTTTGTAACATTTAACTTTATGCAAGTGTTGCACACCTTTTGACACTCGCAGCACTTATTCCAAAGTGTTTAGCCGTGTCGGCAATGGAGGCCTTGTTCGTCCTTCTCCATTTGAGGACATCCCCACAGTCGATCTTCTTAGGTCTACCTAGGGATAGTTTGCCGTTGTGTGTTTTGCCAGTAGCTTTAAAGGTTTTATTGGCTAAGACTCGTCCTGCACCAGTTCGCTCATTGATCTTAATTCGCTCTAGCTGGGCGATATGAGCCAGCACCCCAGTAACGATTGCACCGACTTGGTCAGTAAGTAGTCCCAGTCCTACTACATAAACATTGATCCCAGCTTGGAGAAGATCCCTAATGGTCTTCTGAATGTCTATGGCATCCCTACCAATACGATCAATAGAGTAGAGATAGAGCGTGTCTCCCTTACTTAGGCAGTGTTCCACCATGGTTCTAAAGCCTTCTCGCTTCATAGCTTCAGTAGCACCTGACACCTTGTCCGAATATTCCTTATCAAACTCAGTCAAGCCAATAGCTTTAAGCAGTGCATCCCTCTGTGACTCTATTGATTGATCTGTGGTGCTAACTCTGAAATAAGCTACCTTCTTCATGGCTACTCCTAGTTGGTTCATAAGATAGTATACATTATGAGCTAGGATAATAAGTCTGTCAAGGCTATGTAATGAGCTAGATATTAGATAGGCTCATAAGCTACACCTTTTGAGCTACCCACAGAGACCCCGTAGTTAGGGAAAAGGCTGTCTATAGCTTGGTGCGTGGGGGGTGATGCGAAACGGATAAGAGTTCAGATACCCATTGAAATTTTTGCAATAAAACTTTTTGTCCCCTCCGACTTACTGAGGGGACGCTACTATCTGCCGTTTGGTTGGTAGTAGGGGTTGGTGGGGGCGTATTGCTGAGACCCGTCTGATCCTTGTTGATACTGAGTCGTTCCAGTGCCAATAGTCTTGTTTCTAATATCCCCATAGAAGGAGGTATCACCGATTCTCTTTTCTGTTCCGACTACAGTATTCGTTATGTCTCGGTAGTAGGTCGTATCTCCTACAGTTTTAGCCGATCCCACCACATGACCATAGACATCCCTATAGTAGGTGGTTTGTGCAAGCACTGGGGTGGAGATGATTGCTAGGGTGATGAGGAGCTTTTTCATATCTTCTTATTCCCATTGATGACCTTAAGAAACTTCTTGGCTGCCTTTGCGTTCCAAGGTCTAAGCGTGTCCATCTCAGCCTTAGAGTAGGTGTCAAAGGTGATCTTTCCGGTGGTATGTCTCATTAGTCGCATGATGTTCAATGGCTCACACCCAATAGCTTCAAGCTCCTGAGCGTATCTCTTACGTAGAGCGTGGGTCGAGCCATACTTCAGATCACTTGCTAGGCCATTGAAGTTCCTCTGAACTCTTCTGAAGAGTCCCTTGTTCTCGAATGGAATTCGTTTCAGCAAGGTGTGCACCTCAGGGATCACTGGGAGGTAGGCTGACGAAGCCCCGTTCTTAGTGCCTCTGACGAATACTGAGCCAGCATCTTTAGGTTCTATCTTGAATACTTCGCTTATACGAAGACCAAGGAGGAGGGCTACTGTTACGCAATCCCTTGTATCGGGGAATAGGTCGGGGTGATTGAACAGTTCTTTGAGTTCATCATCGGTGTGGGCTAAAGCTCCACTACCTGATTTGCCTATAGCTCCAGCACCATCAGCGTAGTTCCTATCTACGATTCCAGACCTAATACCCGACTTAAATAGTCGGGATATCTGAGAGAGTTTGTTGTTTGCGGTCTTCGCTGAGAGCTTCCCATCGGTGGTCATATGATCCACCCAAGAGGCTAAATGCTTTGTTTTTACTGTGTCAATGAAGACCAAGCCACTATGCAATGAGAACTCCCTTACAGCTTCTTTTAGTCTTCCCTCAGCATTCTTTTGGTCGGACTTTTTGGGGTACTTTTTCTCTGCAATCCATCGCTTAATTTGTTGTTCTGCAAGTGTGTGAAGTGAGACTCTTCCATCTAGTTCACCAAGCAATCTTTGAGAGGTGATCTTGTCTAATTTCTCTGAGAGGTTCTTTGCAATCTCCCAAGCTCTCTCATCCGTCTCATCATCTTTAGTGTGGTGTTTGATATCAAGAATCAAACTAGCAACGTAGTCCCGTGAGTTGAACTTCTCGAACTCTTTAAAGATCTCGCTTACTACTTCGTGAAGTCTTCTCTTAGCTACTTGAAGATCTTTCGTTTTCAATGAGCGAACAATCATCTCTTTGCGAACATAGGGCGCGAGTTTCGTAGGTACACGAACACGGGCGTAAAATGTCCCATCGGGTCTAGGTTGGAATAGATAGTTAGGTTTCATGACTGTTAACACAATTTAGATAAATGTTAACACACAAGAATTTTAAGATCTATATAAAATAAGGCTTGTAGGGTTGTGGCTCAATGTTCAAATCCTCTCGCCCCGACCATCTATTTCTGGCAATCCTCACAATATCGCACTAGATATGACCGCTAATCAAAACAACAC
>NZ_NCFJ01000340.1:0-2794 GCF_002281105.1 Polynucleobacter sp. 35-46-11 | reverse complement strand
AGCCAGATGTTGCCTAAAAAGCTTTACTAATCGAATTTAAAAGCTCTCCTCACCGAGAGGCTTTGAAACCCGCTGACGGTGAAACGCAGCGGGTTTTTGTTTTTGAATCGCCAGCAATTTATTAGATATTGAATACCGGGAAAAAATGCCATGAGTCTGAAAGATCAAATCACTGAAGATATGAAAAACGCCATGCGTGCAAAAGAAGTGGCGCGCCTTGGAACGATTCGCCTTTTATTGGCGGCCATCAAACAGCGTGAAGTGGATGATCGCATTGTGATGGATGATACGAGTGTGATTGCTACTGTTGAGAGGATGATTAAGCAGCGTAAAGACTCGATCTCTCAATTTGAAAAAGCCAATCGCGATGATTTAGTTGCGATTGAAGCGGCCGAGATGGTCATCCTACAAGACTACTTACCTGCACAGTTGTCTGATGCTGAAGTCGAAGCAGCGGTAGCTGCAGCGGTTGTATCGACTGGTGCTGCTGGTCCGCAAGATATGGGCAAAGTCATTGGTGTGCTTAAAGGTCAGTTGGCGGGTAAAGCCGATATGGGTAAAGTTTCTGGTTTGGTAAAAGCGGCGCTGGCTAAGTAAGTTAGCAAGCTAAGCCTCATCTACTGCTGATGGCTCTCATACCCCAATCCTTCATTGCCGATTTATTGAATCGTGTCGACATCGTCGATGTGGTTGGGCAGCAAGTGAAACTAAAAAAAGCGGGCGCGAACTTTCAAGGTTTGTGCCCCTTTCATTCTGAGAAATCTCCTTCATTTTCAGTATCACCAACAAAGCAGTTCTATCACTGCTTTGGTTGTGGGGCGCACGGCTCTGCGATTAGCTTTCTCATGGAGTATTCCGGTCTTGGCTATGTAGATGCCATTGAAGACTTGGCTCGTTCTGCAGGATTAGATGTGCCTCGTGAAGAGCGCACTGCGAATGATGTTGCACGTCAACAGCAGACCATGGCTTTAAGTGAGGTCATGAGTGCAGCAGCCGATTGGTATCGCCAGCAACTCAAAACAGCACCGCGTGCAGTGGAATATCTCAAGGGGCGCGGCCTGACTGGTGAGATCGCCAAACGCTATGCATTGGGTTATGCGCCTGATGGTTGGCAGGGTCTTGAAGCAGTCTTTGGTACTTATGCTAATGATGAAGTGGCAAAGACTTTGCTTGAAGGAGGATTACTCATTCAGAGTGAGCAGACTGACAATAATCAGACTGCAAGACGCTACGATCGCTTTCGCGATCGCATCATGTTCCCGATTCGTAATCCTAAAGGTCAAACCATTGGCTTTGGTGGGCGCATCTTAGATCAAGGTGAGCCAAAGTATTTAAATTCACCCGAGACACCACTGTTCTCTAAAGGCAATACGCTGTACGGATTATTCGAAGCAAGACAAGCCATTCGCTCACAAGAATATGTTCTCGTATGTGAGGGCTACATGGATGTCGTGGCGCTCGCACAATTAGGTTTCCCGAATGCGGTAGCAACTTTGGGCACAGCCTGTACTGCGAATCACGTGCGCATGTTGTTGCGCCAAACAGATAAAGTAGTGTTTTCATTTGATGGCGACTCTGCTGGTCAGCGTGCTGCGCAACGTGCATTAGAGGCATGTCTTCCATTGATGTCGGATGACAAAGAGATTCGTTTCTTATTCTTGCCGACAGAGCATGATCCCGATAGCTATGTCCGCGCCTATGGTGCGCCGGCCTTTGAAAAAGTCATCAAAGAAGCTATGTCGATCTCGAGTTTTTTCTTCAAGATTGTTAGTCAAGATCATGAGTTGACAACGCCAGAAGGTAGAGCGCAAACACACCATGCTGCAAAACCTTTGCTGTTATCAATGCCACCAATCGCTCTGCGTACGCAAATTTTGCGTGAGTTGGCTATACGCACAAATTCAACTCCTGCAGAGTTAGAGTCTTTCTGTGGATTAACGGTAGCACCCGCACCAGTGCAGCTGGGTTCTTATGCGGCAACAAATCAACGTGCACCCAACTTCGTACAAGCCAATAGCGGCAACAGAACACAGGGCGCACCCTGGCAAGCATCTAAAGGTTCAGCAAAAAGAGCGCCAGTACAAAATATTCCACCTCCTCAAGCCCCTACCGATTTAGCTGAGCAGATGTTGCGAGTCTTGATTCAGTTTCCGCATCTAGGAAAAGCCTTGGATGCCAACAAAAGGGCGCTTGCCTTGCAGGCCTCTGAGTTGCGTTCGGAAAAAGCATTGGAGCTGATGAGGGATTTGTTGAGTCAATGCGATCGTATTGAATTGATTCCTGGTGAGAATGGCAAGCCACCCTCAGTTGGTGCCGGCGCTTTTGCTTTATTCCAAGAGCAGTTATCCCGAAGTGAGCTAGCTCCGCTCTATGAGGTATTGAGAAAACGGGTGATGGGTTCAGATTTAGACCTCGATGGTGCAGTTGCGGACCTTGAGGGGGCATTCAAAAAGCTCGAGCTCACCCACCTCAAAATGGAAATGACGGAAATTGCTCAAAAGATTGCTGGTAGCACCGCTACAGAGCAAGATCGGGCTCGATATCGCGAGCTGGGCGAAAGATTGAAATTCTCCTAAGAATTTTCTGATTTAGCCTTAGTAAAACCCGAAATTTACCCTATATTTTCAGTATGAAAAGGGGTAAAAAAGTCGCAATCGACTATAATCCTCTATTCCCAGAAAAAAACCGATTTAATTCAGCCACTTGCGCTTTATTTTGAAGAAATTTGGGGCAAGTGGATAAAGTAGCTGCGCCTAAGCAGTCGAGAACAATCATCAGTAACGTGAGTAAGTGC
>NZ_NCFJ01000040.1:0-15908 GCF_002281105.1 Polynucleobacter sp. 35-46-11 | reverse complement strand
ATATATTTTTAAAAACTAAAGGGATTTAAGTGGGAAACAAACCAAAAGAAGCGGTGGAAAAGATCTTCCAGCCGCTAGCTAAGCTATTAATAAGGGCTGAAATTACCTATGGAGAGGCTAGCGAAATTCTCAAAGTAGCCCTTGTCAAGACCGCCACTGAAAAGTTGAACCAATCAAACGAGCAAATTACAGACACTCGAATTCACTTAATTACTGGTGTGCATAGGAAAGATGTCCGCAGAATTAAAGAAGGCGAAGATTCAACGCCAGGTACACCATCAAGCGCACCAATAACATCGCAGGCTTTTGCAAAATGGCTTGGTGATCCGAGATTTCAAAATTTAGACGGAGGCCCTCGCCCTCTAAGCAAAAAATCTAGCAACTCACAAGACGGCTTTGAGGAACTCATCAACTCAATTAGTAAAGACGTAAGACCAAAGGCGGTACTTGATGAAATGCTCTCAAGAAAAATGGTGGTTGTAAATACGCTCGGACTAATAGAGCCCAGCTTGGAAAACATCATCGCCAATCAACCAGCCGACGATGCAGCCAAATATTTAGGCATGAATATTCATGATCATCTGGAAGTTGCAGTCAATAACCTTTCGGATACAGCAGATAAGCAGCTAGAGCGATGCGCACACTATTTCGGGCTTTCCGAATCTGCAGCGCAAGAGCTAGAGAATTACTCAAAGGAAATTGGCATGGGTGCCCTGCTAAAAATTAATGAGAAGGCACAAGATCTGATTAAGGACTCAAACAATCACGGCAACTGGGACACTAATTTTGGTGTGTTCTCATACAAGAGCAAGCAAGCCACCAAGAAAGATACGAAATGATATTAACCAAACTTTTAGTGATCGCCCTCCTAACAACTTTACTAGGTCTTGGTATTGCCAGCAAAAGTTATGGCAATGAGAAAAATACTGGCACCGGTGGGGGAATTGGCGGCACAGGTAACACTGAAACCAATATTGATTTATTAGTCAATATGACGAATATAGCAACTGTGCCTTGCGATAAGAAAAACAGCATAGGATCCATTGCAACAGCTCAGGGTTCGGCTATTAAATTTAAGCCGCAGCAGTTAATTTGTGAAGGTTTTGAAATTAAAACCGAGAAAGATGAATTTTTAACGGTTGATCTAATCGGAGGGGCCAAACTATATATCCCAAGTAACAGCGATTTAGTGATTGCACCAGCCCAAACAGAGGTAGCAAAATTGGAAAATACATCAATTCGTCTAAGCAAAGGAAAAATCAGAGTTCAAATAAAGGATTTTGAAGCTGGCTCCAAGACTTTGAATATCGTGACAGGAAATTCAGCCATTGAACTATCTGGACCAGATGCTGAAATTATCCTTAAGCCAACAACAGATGTTAAATATGTAACGTATGTGAGGTCATATGTGGGGGCCTCTTGGATTTCTCTTGGGAATAAAAAGGTTGTAATCCCAATGGGCTATATCGGCTTTTCAAATGAAAATCCAGAAAATCCAATTATTGAAGTCAGAAAAGATACCGGGCAACTGGGAGCGCGAATACCCCAATACCAACCTTGAATACTACATACTGATTTTTCTATTGAAACCGCACGTTTGCAGAGTCGCCAATCATCCAACGGGACTCATCTCAAGCAAACCCGCTAAGTTTTTGGTAACAAAGGCGTTGTATCTCTAAAAACCCTTGCAATACCTATTGGCTTGGCGAAAGGGGTAGGAAGGCAACTAGAGACGGTCTCGTATTGGCGGAGATCTAGGCCAACAACTCCAGCATAGCCGACTCATCAATCACCGGAACGCCTAACTCTTCTGCCTTAGTCAACTTACTTCCAGCATCCGATCCTGCAACCACGTAGTCGGTTTTCTTGGAGACTGATCCGGCAACTTTGGCACCAGCTTTTTCGAGCAAGTCTTTTGCTTCATCTCTTGTCATGGTCGGGAATGTGCCTGTAAGTACAAAGGTTTTTCCCGCTACGGCGGCGCTGATGACTTTTTCCTCAACATATAGCTGCATACCTGAAGCTAAGAGTTGCTCAATCACTTCACGGTTGTGGGCCTCTTCCATAAAGCTCGTTATTGAGTCTGCCACTACAGGGCCAATGTCTTTTACAGTTAATAAGTCTTCGAGGCTTGCATCCATTAAGGCGTGCATGGATTGATAGTGATTAGCCAAGTCTTTAGCAGTGGTCTCGCCCACATGACGAATACCCAATGCAAATATGAATCTCGCTAGCGTGGTGTTTCTCGATTGATTGATTGCCTGTATGAGGTTATCTGCAGACTTATCGCCCATGCGCTCCAGGTTCGCAATAGCTGTAAAGCCAAGGCGATAGAGATCAGCTGGTGTTCTGACTAGCTTGTGATCGACTAATTGATCAACGATCTTCTCGCCTAGACCTTCAATATCCAACGCTCTTCTGTGGGCAAAATGAATTAATGCCTGCTTGCGCTGTGCTCCGCAGAATAAGCCCCCGCTACAACGTGCAACCGCTTCATCAGTCAAGCGCTCAATATGTGAATCACATACAGGGCAATTTGTTGGCATTACAAATTCTGTTGCGTTTTCTGGGCGACGCTCTTTGAGCACAGAGACCACTTCGGGAATAACATCCCCCGCTCTTCTGACGGAAACGGTATCGCCAATGCGTACATCCTTACGCTTCACTTCGTCTTCATTGTGGAGGGTGGCATTGGTGACGGTGACGCCACCTACTTCTACCGGGGCAAGTCTTGCGACTGGAGTGATGGCGCCAGTGCGTCCCACTTGTACATCAATTCCGAGAACGGTAGTTAAGGCTTCTTGCGCTGGGAACTTATGGGCTAAAGCAAAGCGTGGAGCCCTCGATACAAAACCCAGCTTGGCTTGCTCTGCAAAGGAATTAACTTTATAGACCACGCCATCGATGTCATAAGGAAGTTCATCACGTTTGGCGCCAACCTCGTTATAAAAGGCCAAAATCTCTTCTACGGATTTGAGTACACGGCGCTCTGTGCAAACCGGCAAGCCCAGCTTTACGTATGCATTGAGAAGCTCTTCATGGGTTTTGGGCAGCCAAGAGTTCGGCTCTAGTGCTCCCAAGCCATAAGCAAAGAATGACAATGGTCTTTTAGCGGTGATCCTGGAATCGAGTTGACGCAAACTACCTGCAGCTGCATTACGAGGGTTGGCGAATTCTTTCTCACCCTGGGCTGCGGCTTGCTGATTCATTTTCTGGAAGTCTTTGAGATACATAAAGACTTCACCACGTACTTCCAATACTGCTGGAATATTCTCACCTGTCAGCTTTAGTGGAATAGCTCTAATGGTTTTGATATTGGCTGTAACGTCTTCACCGCTAGCACCATCGCCACGAGTGGCTGCTCTGACTAATGAGCCATGCTCATAGCGCAGTGAGATTGCTAGGCCATCAAATTTGAGTTCGCCCGCGTAATCCACTTGGTCGACGTGCAAACCTTCACGGCAGCGGCGGTCAAAAGCTATTAGCTCGACATCTTCAAAGGCATTGTTTAAAGAAAGCATTGGCACTGCATGTGCAACCGAATCAAATTCTTTGAGAGCGGCACCACCCACTCTTTGCGAGAGTGAGTTAGCTGTAATCCATTCAGGATGATTTGCCTCTATCTCAATTAGCTCTCGATATAGGCGGTCGTACTCACTATCAGGAACTATGGGGTTGTCTAGGACATAGTAAGCATGCTCCAAGCACGCTAACTCAGCCTGTAAGAATGCGTAGCGATCCGCTAAATTTGTCGGACTAGAGGACGACAAAGGAGTTCCTTAACTAAAGAGTCTGCTAGCAGTAGAAGAGCCAGCCGGAACGCCACCCTTCTCAATATTGGCATACAAGACATCGAGGTGCTGACGAATACTAATCACCGCAGCTTCAGTCAAATTAATACCGTTGTCGTCAACCAAGCGACCATGGGCAGCTTGAGAAATTTCAATGCCCTCACCGAGCATGCGCTCGAAAGCACGTTCATCATGTGATACCAAAGGAACTTCAAGTAATAGGGTTACTTGCTTAACAGGCGCATTGGGATCGATTTCTGCGCTGGTAAAGATGAGTGTGCCATTGCTATAAAACTCATAGGCACGGCCATTGCGAGAAAGTCTAAAACCGCGTTTGCGCATCAAGGCATCAAAGTTGGCGCCAGGGTTCGCCTCATCGAATAGAACATTGATGCTTAATTGAATATCACTTTCGGCCGCCATAACATCGAGCTCTTTGGCGCTCTCGAGCATGGCATTCACGCTTGGCATATCAATTTGGGAGCCCAGGGTTTCTGCAAGTGCTTGCGCACGGGAGCAAAAATCAGATAACTCTAAGACGCCAATTGGGCCGCGGCGGCTCGCCAGTTGAATTGCTAACTGCAACTCAGAATAAGACGCTTCTGGGCGCAGAGCTTCCCAGTCTTCAGCAGCATCAACATCTGCGTTTAGACCCTCGCACATCCAACGGGCTGTGGAAGTTGCGGGAATGTCATTCCAAGCATTGATTTCTTCTAAGATTTCAGCGCCACTAATACCCTCATCAAAACGCAGAGTAATAACGCAATCAATGCGAGGGTCAATTGAGAAGCTCTCTGGAATCGCGGGGGTTGAGAAATTAACATCACCAAATGTAGGCTCAGCACGCTCTTCTGTCTCGGCAAATCCTTGGCCAAAAGAAGGCTCTCTTGAGAAGCCCTTCTCGGCAGAATATTCGCTAGCAGCTTTTGCCTTACGGCGAGCACGAGCGTATTTGAGATTCAGTACGGCTACCGAGATAAGAATCAGCAGGCCAATAACAGCCAAAGCAAACTGCAAGTCAGACAAACCTAGCATTGTCATGAATTGCTCTAGATCCACTTAAGCTGCCTCCACCATAGATACTGCAGAAGAAATATCCACCGCCACAATACGAGATACACCCTGCTCTTGCATGGTCACACCAATCAACTGATGAGCGATTTCCATGGTGATCTTGTTATGTGAGATGAACACAAATTGTGTCTTGTTAGACATTTTGGCAACCATCTGCGCATAACGCAAGGTATTCGCATCATCCAAAGGTGCATCAACCTCATCGAGCAAGCAGAACGGTGCAGGATTGAGCAGGAACAAGGAGAAGACCAAAGCAATCGCAGTCAAAGCCTTCTCGCCACCAGAGAGGAGGTAAATAGAGCTATTCTTCTTGCCTGGAGGCTGGGCCATCACCTGCACACCGGCATCCAGAATCTCCTCACCAGTCATGACCAACTCTGCATGACCACCACCAAACAACTCTGGGAACAGTTTGCCGAAATGGGTATTAACCTGATCAAAGGTGCCCTGCAAGAGGTCACGAGTTTCCGCATCGATCTTTGCAATCGCATCTGTCAAAGTCTGCATCGCTTCATTCAAGTCAGCAGATTGCGCATCCAAGAACTGCTTACGCTCGCGTGAGCTAGAGAGCTCATCTAAGGCGGCCATATTGACTGGGCCCAAAGATTGAATTTCTGAGTTGAGACGATTTACTTCGGTTTGCAAAGCGCCTACCTTAAGGTCAGGACTAAAGCTTGCTTCCAATGCAGTTAAATCTGCTTCGGCGTCTGACAGTAAAGTTGCAAATTGCTCAAAGTTCAAACGGGCAGCCTGCTCACGCAACTGCAAATCCACCACCTTGTCACGCATTGGCTGAAGACTGCGCTCAATCTGCAAGCGCACTTCATCCGCTTCACGCAATTGATGCAATAAAGCATCCTGTTCAGTACGGGCATTAGCCAGTGCTGCCTCGCGAGCACTGCGGGCTAGCAAGAGTCCTTGCAACTTATCTTGCGCTTCTTCATCGCTGAGAGTTTCAAGCTCTTGCTCAGAAGTAGCCTGCTTATCCTGAATCTCCATGATCTGCACACGCGCAGTACTTTGATCGCGCTGCAAGTCAGCAATGCGTTGCTGTAAAGAACGGGTTGCGAATGCTGCTTCTTGAGCTGACATCTCTGATGAGCGCAAGGCTTCACGGAGACGATCGCGCTCTTGAGTGGCTAATTCGAGTTTTTCTTGAGCGATCGTAAGATTCTCTTGCAAGCCTTGCTTAGACTCTTCTGACTGGGCAAACTCTTCGGCTGATTGCTCTTGAGTTTGAGTCAATTGCTCCATTTGCTGGCGCAACTCACTTAACTCCCCCTGAATTTGTTCGGCACGTTGGCTGTACTTTTCTTCAGCTTGAGTTAATTGCATTCTTTCCACTTCAAAGCCATGCACTTCTTGTACGGCTTGCTCTGCAGCAATGCGGGTTTGCTCAGCAGCTTGGTGGGCAGCCTGATAGTTGGCAGCGCATTGATCTAACTCGCCCTGCAACTCACTCTGAATTAACTTCTGTGCACGCAATTGCTTCTCGAGACCTTCCATCTCTTGAGCGCGTGCCAACATGCCAGCCTGCTCTGAGTCGGCTGCGTATAATTGCACACCCACACGACTGACTAAGTGACCTTGTTGGGTAACGAAAGCACCGCCGGCAGGTAACTTCTCGCGGCGATGCAATGCATCCTCCAAACTGTTGGCTATGTAGATGTTATCCAACCACTCTTGCAATACAGCAGCAACACGCGGCGCACCCGCACTCTGAACGCGGGTCAACAGTGGTGTGAAATCCGCCGGCACAGTAGTGTGCGCAGGAGAAATATCTTCTGTTAACAAAATTGCTAGACGACTTGGAGGGGCATCATTTGCTAAAGCTAAGGTTTCTTGAACGCTTTTCGCTGTAACGGCGGCTAAGCGCTCGCGCAATACAGACTCTAATGCCGCTTCCCAGCCACTCTCCACTTTGAGCTCTTGCCATAAACGTTTGCTCTCTTTTAAACCTTTACTCTCAAGCCATGGACCAATCTTGCCTTGCGCCTGAACACTCGCTTGCAATGCAGTTAATGCAGTGAGCTTTGCTTCGGTTTGAGCTAATTCTTGATTAGCTGACTGAATTTGTTGCTGTGCAGTGTTACGAGCTTCATCGGCAGCCGGGACACGTTGCTGCGCCTCGCCTGCTTTCTGTCTCGCTTCATCCACTTTGCGCTGTGCCATCGCATGACGATCAATTGCCATTTGCAATGCTTCGGCATCGGGTCTACGCATACCAGTAAGCTCTGCCTCAAGACGGGTATCGCGCCCCTTGAGTTCTTCAACCTGGGTGGTGATAGCTTTAACGCGCTCACCCAAACTAGCTAAGCGCTGATCAATCGTTGCCAAGTTTTCACGAGCATCGTTAAGTTCGCGTGCGTGAACTTGATAAGCTTCTTCGCGAGCCGGCATTTGCTCTTGCAAGCCAGATAAATCAGCGATTAATGTTTGCTCTTTTTCTGCGGCTAAGCTGAGCTCTTGTTCTGCGGTACGTTGTGCTTGCGCAGCATCCGTTTCTTGAACAGTCCAACGTTGAAGTTGAGCTAGTAAATCTTGAGATTGTTGTTGCAGACGTTGACGCGCTTCTTGCACATAACGAATCTGTGACTCTACTTGACTAACATCAGCATTGGTTTGGTACAAATCACCCTGAGCCTGAGATACCTTATCTTGCAGAGCGTACTGTTCAGTACGCATAGTTTCAAGTTCAGTTTCGGCGTGACGCATTTTTGCGGTCTGCTCTTCCAGGCTTACTTGAGTATCACGAATGCCATTGGCATGACGCTCTTGCTCTTTGCCAGCCTCAGTCTGACGTACAAACCAGAGTAACTGTTGCTGCGACTTCATCTCAGTAGACAGTTCAGCATGACGCTCAGCAACGGTTGCCTGCTTCTCTAAGCGGGTAAGCTGTTGATCAAGCTCACGCAAAATATCTTCAACGCGCACTAAGTTTTCTTTTGTATCTTCAAGACGGGAAGCGGTTTCTTTACGACGCTCTTTATATTTAGAAACACCTGCCGCTTCTTCCAAGAAAACACGCAACTCTTCTGGCTTTGCTTCCAAGATACGGTTGATCGTGCCCTGTCCAATAATGGCGTAACCTCTTGGGCCCATACCGGTACCCAAGAAAATATCTTGAATGTCTTTACGGCGCACCACTTGGTTATTAACGTAATAACTAGAGTTACCGTCACGTGTCAAAACGCGTTTAATACCTAATTCTGTAAAAGCACTCCACTGACTCTGAGCGCGCCCCTCTGAATTATCAAAAATGAGTTCCACGCTGGCACGGCCAGATGGTTTACGCAAACCAGAACCATTAAAAATAACGTCCTGCATGGATTCGCCACGTAATTCACTAGCGCGAGACTCACCCAAAACCCAGCGTACAGCGTCAATAATGTTCGACTTTCCGCAACCGTTAGGACCCACAACACCGATCAATTGACCTGGCATTTCGAAATGGGTTGGGTCGACGAAGGACTTAAAGCCGGAAAGTTTGATGGATTTCAGTTGCACGGCGTACTTTGCAGGGAAAAAAGGGGTTTAAATAAGGGGGTAAAAATTATTATTAAAGTGGGAAGATGATAGCAAGCTTGGGGCTCCTCGCACGGGTTTTTGCCCCACCGATATAATGATTAATCTACATCCCGGGGCAAAACCCCTTAACAATCTGATAGTTAACTGAAAAGCATGAGCAAATCACCACAAAGCATCATCGACCAAGCCTGGGAAAACCGCGCAAACCTGTCTCCTGAGGCCGTTTCTGGGGAAATCCGTAACGCCGTGAACGCCGTACTTGAGGGCCTCAATACAGGCAGTATTCGCGTGGCTGAGCGCCGTAGCGTTGGCAAATGGGAAGTGAACCAGTGGGTTAAAAAGGCAGTTTTGCTATCTTTCCGCCTAGAAGACAACAAGCCAATGGGTGCTGGTGGCTATACACAGTTCTACGACAAGGTACCTAGCAAGTTCGAGAACTACACCGCCGAAGACTTCGCCAATGGCGGTTTCCGCGTAGTTCCCCCTGCAATGGCTCGTCGTGGCTCATTTATTGGCAAAAACGCTGTTTTAATGCCTTCCTATGTCAATATTGGCGCCTATGTTGGTGAAGGCACTATGGTTGACACCTGGGCAACGGTAGGTTCATGTGCCCAAATCGGTAAAAACGTTCATCTTTCTGGTGGCGTTGGCATTGGCGGTGTTTTAGAGCCAATCCAAGCTGGCCCAGTGATTATTGAAGATAACTGCTTTATTGGCGCCCGTTCTGAGGTCGTTGAAGGCGTGGTTATTGAAGAAAATGCCGTTCTCTCGATGGGCGTATACATTGGTCAAAGCACCAAGATTTATGACCGCGAAACCGGTGAGATTCATTACGGTCGCGTACCAGCAGGTTCTGTTGTAGTGCCAGGCTCCCTGCCTTCTGCCTGCGGTAAATATAGCCTGTACGCTGCGATCATCGTAAAGAAGGTTGATGCTCAAACTAGAGCAAAGACTGCAATTAACGAACTCTTGCGCGATTAAGCCAAAGCTATGAGCTCTACCCTTGAGTTAACTGAAGCCCTCATCTCCTGCCGCTCGGTAACCCCAGCGGACGGGGGCTGTCAGGAGCTCATCGCCAAGCGCCTTCAGGCAATTGGTTTTCATACTGAGAGCGTGATTAGTGGCCCGGAGAGTTTTCAGGTCACCAATCTGTGGGCAATCAAAAAAGGTAGTGCCGGAGATCAAGGTGAAGTCTTGATGTTTGCTGGTCACACTGACGTTGTGCCAACTGGCCCACTAGAAAAATGGACCAATGATCCATTCACTCCAACTATTCGAGATGGCATGCTCTACGGTCGTGGCGCTGCGGATATGAAAACCTCGCTTGCAGCATTTGTTGTTGCAACAGAAGAATTCGTCATCACCCATCCCAATCACAAAGGCTCCATTGCCTTTTTGATCACCAGTGATGAAGAAGGTCCAGCCAACGATGGCACTGTCATCATGTGTGAGCGCTTGCAAAAGCAGGGGCAGCGTTTAGATTATTGCGTCATCGGCGAGCCAACTTCAGTCGACCAATTGGGTGACATGATTAAGAACGGTCGCCGAGGATCACTCTCAGGCAAGCTTCGAGTTAAGGGCATACAGGCACATATCGCCTACCCCCACCTCGGCAAGAACCCGATTCATATTTCAGCACCAGCAATTCAAGCGCTAGTTGAGACTGAGTGGGATAAAGGTAACCAGTATTTCCAACCCACCAGCTTCCAGATTTCCAACATTCATGCAGGCACTGGTGCGAATAATGTCATTCCTGGTGAACTGGCAATTGATTTCAACTTCCGCTTCTCTACTGAGAGCAAGCCAGAAGAATTGCGTAGCCGCCTAGAAGGAATTCTCACTGCTGCTGGTCTCGACTTTGAGATTGACTGGGTCTTGGGTGGCAGTCCATTTATTACTGGTGATGGCGCCCTTGCTGGCGCTCTACGCAAAGCCATTAAAGCTGAAACCAAAATTGATACAGAACTCTCCACCACTGGTGGCACAAGTGACGGTCGCTTTATTGCCAAGATCTGCAAAGAGGTTGTGGAGTTCGGCCCACTCAACGCAACAAGTCACAAAATTGATGAGTGCGTGATTGTGGATGATGTTGTGCCACTCAAAAATATCTTTCGTAAGACCCTCGAGCACCTCGTTGCTTAAGACTGTTTAGTCAAACACTTCTTATAAAAAATCCTAATGGACCCTGCGCCCCAGCAATCTCTGACGCTTGATCAATGTATTAATCAAATTGCGCAACGACTAGAAGCTGCGGATTTGCACTATGGTCATGGTGCGATTGATGCCCAAAGCGAAGCGCTGTGGATTGCCAGCAAACAGCTAGATCTCAGCCCTACTGATGCACTAAATCACTTAGAGCAAGTCATCAGTGACAAACAAATCGCCAAAGCGTTTGAGGTTACAGAAACCCGCATCTCCACACGCAAGCCCTTAGCCTATATTTTGGGTGAAGCTTGGTTAATGGGTGTGCCATTCTTCTCCAGCGAACAAAGTATTGTTCCCCGCTCCTGGATTGCCGAGTTAATCGTTGATGGCTCACTGGAGCCTTGGCTACCAGCGGATGGCAAAGCTCTAGACCTTTGTACCGGCAATGGCTCTCTAGCGATTTTGCTAGCCTTAGCTTGCCCCGATATTCATGTCAGCGCTTGTGACATTAGCTTGCCTGCATTAGCGGTGGCATCACGTAATCTTGATCGCCATGGCCTCACTTCGCAAGTAGAGCTTTTTGAGGGTGATCTGTGGGATGCCCTTCCAGAGCCCCATGAAGACAATCTCTTTGATCTCATCATTTGTAACCCGCCTTACGTCAATACCAACTCCATGAATGCCCTTCCCGCTGAATACCATGCAGAGCCTGCTCTTGCATTGGCTGGTGGCTATGACGGCATGGATCTCATCCGCAAGATTATTGCTGGCGCCCCCGACTATCTATCTGAGCGTGGCGCCATTCTGATTGAGATCGGCAATGAGTATGAGCACTTTAAAAAAGCGTTTCCGCAGATTCCTGTTATTTGGATGGAAGTATCTGCAGGTGACGAGCAAGTTCTACTCATTCAAGCAGAAGACTTGCGCTAAGTTTTTATTGCTCTAACTGAGTTCTGCAGCCGCAGAAATAGCTTGATCAATTCGCTCTACTGGTATCACGCTTAATCCCGGAATCTTTGCCTTCGGCATATTGGCCTTCGGAATAATGGCAACAGTAAAGCCTAGCTTGGCTGCTTCTTTCAAACGTTCTTGGCCACGTGGGCATGGACGAATTTCCCCAGCCAAACCAACCTCTCCGAATACGATCAATTCCTTAGGTAGTGCTTTATTCCGAATTGAAGATTGGATTGCCAACAATACTGCTAAGTCAGCTGCTGGCTCTGAGATCTTTACGCCACCTACTGCATTTAGAAAGACATCTTGATCAAAGCAGGCGACACCTGCGTGACGATGCAATACCGCTAGGAGCATCGCTAAACGGGCCTGCTCCAAACCAACGGCTAAACGGCGTGGATTAGGAATATGCGCCGTATCTACCAAAGCCTGAATCTCTACTAGGAGCGGACGAGTACCCTCTTGTGTGACCAGCACGCAGGCACCAGGCACCATCTCGGCATGCTGGGATAGGAAAATGGCTGAGGGATTAGCAACGCCACGTAGACCTTTTTCTGTCATGGCAAATACACCCAATTCATTTACGGCGCCAAAACGGTTTTTAATGGAGCGCACCAATCTAAATGAGGAGTGGGTATCGCCCTCAAAGTAGAGAACGGTATCCACAATATGCTCAAGCACACGAGGTCCAGCTAAGTGGCCATCTTTAGTGACATGTCCCACCATCAAGACGCAGATACCGCTGGATTTAGCAGCCCGAGTTAACTGTGCAGCGCACTCTCGTACTTGCGCCACCGAGCCCGGAGCAGAGCTCAGTACTTCTGAATACAAAGTCTGAATAGAATCAACCACCAAAACCTGTGGTTTCACTGTATCCATGATGGATAGGAGCTTTTCCAACTGTATCTCAGCCAGCACCTCTAATTGGGGAGCATCCAATGCAATACGCTTTGCACGTAAAGCGATTTGCGCAGCAGACTCTTCACCACTACTGTAAAGAACATTCATACCTGCAGCACTCATCTCAGCAAGCGCTTGCAACAATAACGTGGATTTACCAATGCCGGGATCACCACCCAATAAAACAACTCCGCCAGGAACCAATCCACCACCTAGTACGCGATCAAATTCTTCTACGCCAGTACTAAAGCGCGGGAGATCTTCCGCGCTAATAGCGGAGAGCTTTTGACGTGGGAGAGACTGAGCTAGACCTTGAAAACGAGTATTCGAGCTCACCTCAGGCAAGCCCTCCTCCAGCGTATTCCACGCCTGACATGAAGGGCACTGTCCTTGCCACTTGGCAGAGGTTCCACCACATGACTGACAGATATAGATTGTTTTAATCTTGGCCAAAGTATTACCCAGTAAATTAGTGAAGCAGTAAAAATCAGTTAATCGAGCTGAGTGCCCGCTTTATTTTCTTGAGCACGCTTAGGTGCATCTTTGCGGCGCTGCTCCAGATCGGCTGCACGAGCAGCTGCCGCCTTTTGCTTCTCTTCAAATTCTTTTTGATTAGCTGAGCGCTCAGCAGCTTTTTCAGCAGAAGCGCGTTCGGCGATCTTAGCGGCATCACGTTGATCTTTAATGCTGGCACGCAATTTACGCTGGACTTCGTGTAACTCCACTTCCTGCACACGAATTGGGTCAATCTCTTTGCGGTACTCTGCACGAGCATCTTTCAGACAGCTATTCACCCAGTACTTTTGATAGCACTCAGAGTTGCTTTTCTCCCAGCGATATTTAGCCCAATCGCGTTGCAACTCCAGCTCGCCCTCAATCTTGTCGAGTTGTTCTAACTGCGCTTCTTCGGCAGGAGTGGCAAGCACCAAACTACTGAAGGAGCAAATCAGTAGGAATACTCCCAATGAGAACAGAGAGCGCAAGGTGACAGGCTTTCTCAAATCTCTACCTTTGCGCCGAGCTCAACTAAACGATTGGCAGGAATCTTGAAGAAGTCAGATTGGCGACCCGCGTTTTGGTACATCCAACAGAACAGGCGTTCACGCCACATCGCCATACCCGGAATTGCTGATGGGACGATCGTATCGCGCGATAAGAAGAATGAAGTATTCATTAACTCAAACTTCATACCAAAGGTTTTCTCGATCACATCGATGATGGAACCCATATCTGGAGTTTCTTTAAATCCATAAATGGCGCGTACCACATGGATATTGCCGCCAAGATCTTTCATGGTGATGCGCTCTTCATCGCTGACATAGGGCACGTCCCAAATGCTGACCTTCAAAAAGAAGACTCTCTCATGTAGCACATGGTTGTGCTTAAGGTTATGCAAGAAGGAAACTGGCAAGTAATCAACGTGGGCTGTGAGGAACACGGCGGTACCTTCAACCCGATGTGGTGGGTGCTTCAGCAAGGATTCAATGAAGCTGCCCAGCTGAATACCCTCTTCCATTGCGCGCTGACGCAGAATCTGACGGCCTCTGAACCAGGTGATCAGACAGGTAAAACACAACAAGCCAAGGGCTAATGGGTACCAGCCGCCATCCTTGATCTTAATTAAGTTTGCAGTCCAAAAAGCAAGGTCAACAACGAAGAAGGCGATCGTGATGAAACTCACTAGAAGGATGTTCATCTTCCACTCACGGAACATTACTACGGCCAATAGAATGGTAGTGATCAGCATAGTTGAGGTTACAGAAATACCGTAAGCCGCCGCTAGATTAACTGATTCCCTAAATTCAATGATGGTGACCACCACCATAAATAGCAATGCCCAGTTCACCATCGGGATGTAAATCTGACCCTGCTCAGAATCAGAAGTATGTTGAATGTTCATGCGCGGCATAAAACCAAGCAAGATAGCCTGACTCACTAGTGAATAAGCACCAGAGATGACAGCCTGAGAGGCAATCACAGTAGCTGCCGTTGCTAACCCAACTGTTGGCCACAAAGCCCAATCAGGCACCATTAAATAGAATGGGTTTTTAATCGCTTCTGGGTTTGATAGAACTAGAGCGCCTTGACCTAGGTAGTTAATTAATAAGCTGGGCAGTACGACAAGAAGCCACGCATAGCGGACTGGAGTGCGTCCGAAGTGCCCCATATCCAAATACAAAGCTTCGACACCAGTAACAACCAAAACCACGGCACCCATCACGATATAAGCAGTAGTTGGGTGCTGAATGATGAAGTTGACGGCATACCAGGGATTGAATGCAGCAATAATCTCTGGTGCATCGCCAATATTAATAATGCCCAAGGCAGCAAGAGTTAAAAACCATGCCAAAGTGATTGGGCCAAACAACTTACCAACAGCAGCAGTGCCAAATTTTTGAATTACAAATAAGGCGACCAAAATCACCAATGAAATCGGAATAATAAATTTATGTAGTCCAGGTGCAGCAATCTCAATACCCTCAACCGCAGACAAAACAGAAATTGCCGGTGTAATTACAGATTCACCCAGCAACATACATGCACCCAACATGCCTATGATCATGAAGAAGAAGTAGCTCTTTGACTTGCTATCAAATGAACGTAGAGCCAGGGCCATTAATGAGAGAACACCACCCTCCCCTTTGTTATCTGCACGCATCACGAATAGCACGTACTTCACCGTCACCACCAAAATGAGGGCCCAGATCATCATGGAGATGACGCCAAAGAGAGCCTCGGGTGTATATGCGATGCCATGATGGGGATCGAAACATTCCTTCAGCGCATAGAGTGGACTAGTACCGATATCCCCAAACACCACACCAATTGCCGCAAGCATCATTACGCCGAGGCTTTTTTTATGCTCGCCTCCTGATCCATGAACCTCAACCGGATTCAAAAGTGTAGAGCTAGAAAATTCTGGATTGCTAATGGACATCTCAAAACCTTAAGGTGATGTTGCACGGCAATATGTTACTCCTTATGCAGCCTGACTCGGGAGTGATATTTAGCTCTCAAAACCGCTTATTTAAGCTCTATTTAAAGGAATATCTCGACAGAGACCCTTAAAAAATGGTAGAATCTCAGCTTCAGACGCGGGGTGGAGCAGTCTGGCAGCTCGTCGGGCTCATAACCCGAAGGTCGTAGGTTCAAATCCTGCCCCCGCAACCAGTAATTCAGTACTAAGCCCTTAATTTTTAAGGGCTTTTTGCTTTTTTGGGATCCGGTAAGAGTTTAAAGGCATCCAATGAATTAGCCTTATGACTCCAAATCCCCCACTTTCATTGCTCCCGACTCAATGCTTTAATCAAAGCAAGCCCAATCAAGGAAATGAGTCATGACAGATAAATCCAATCCAGAGCATTTAGGAAAAGTGGGGGCTGAAAAGCCAACATCTTTAGCTA
Organism: Polynucleobacter sp. 35-46-11; assembly: GCF_002281105.1. Lineage (NCBI taxonomy): Bacteria > Pseudomonadati > Pseudomonadota > Betaproteobacteria > Burkholderiales > Burkholderiaceae > Polynucleobacter > Polynucleobacter sp. 35-46-11. The sequence continues at coordinate 112 of NZ_NCFJ01000040.1, read as the reverse complement.
AGGACCCCAACAACGCACTCGCTGATACCGATGCATTTAAGGTGGGTGAAGAAAAGCATGGAATCAATCGCTCAACAAAAGCCGCCAAGAGTAAGCGTGAAATTATGGAAGA
>NZ_NCFJ01000339.1:0-2801 GCF_002281105.1 Polynucleobacter sp. 35-46-11 | reverse complement strand
GGTAAAAAAGAAATCATGTCTAAGCTAGCTCCGCTGGGTAACGTATATCAGGCAGGCACCTTGTCAGGTAACCCAGTAGCAGTAGCTGCAGGCTTAAAGACCTTGGAGATTATTTCTAGAGAAGGTTTCTATGAGTGCCTCACGGGTCAAACAGAAAAACTGATGGCGGGATTAAAGCTCGCTGCAGATGAAGAGGGTGTGCCGTTCGCTGTGGATAGCGTTGGTGGCATGTTTGGCTTTTACTTTGCCAATGAAGTCCCAACTTCCTTTGAGGCGGTGACTAAAACTGATATTGAAGCATTTAAGAAATTTTTCCACATGATGCTGGATCAAGGTGTGTACTTAGCGCCCTCAGCGTATGAGGCTGGATTTACTTCTATTACTCATGACAATGCAGTTCTGGAAGAGATTATTACTGCAGCAAAGACCGCATTTAAGAAGCTGTAAGAGAATTTTATTAGGTACTAATGTAGGTAGTCAGAGTTACATTCTGACTGGGTGGTCATAGCCATCCACTTGAATCATTTTTAGGTCCTTGCTAGGCTTGCCTGAGTCTGGAATTTCCATTGCGGTAAGTTTTCCACCCCAAACGCAGCCTGTATCGAGGCCAATTACATTCTCGTGTCGCAGTAGTCCTAGAGTGGACCAGTGTCCAAAGTAAATCAGGGAATCTTGCGTTTTTCGTTTGGGGGTTTTGAACCAGGGGATATAACCTTTGGGGCCATCCTCAAAACCTTCTTTACTCTCGAATTCCATAGTGCCGGTGGGGGTGCAAAAGCGAATGCGGGTTAGTGCATTGGTAATGACGCGTAAACGCTCATAACCCCTAAGGGAATTACTCCACTTATTTGGAGTATTGCCATACATATTCGCTAAAAAATCTTTATAGGATTTTTTGCGGAGCGCTTTTTCTACTTCTTGTGCGCATTCAATGGTTTGCTGTATATCCCACTGAGGCAGAACCCCTGCATGAACTGTTAAAACTTTTCCATTGCTGAGTGCCATCGGTCGATGGCGCAACCAATGAATCAGTTCTGCTCTATCGGGTGCATCTAAGATGGGCTGAACAGTATCAAGCCCCTTCGTTTTTCGGATCCCAGCATCTACCGCGAGTAAATGGAGGTCATGATTTCCGAGGATGCATTCAATGCGCTTCTCTTCTTGCAATTGTTTGAGATAACGCAAAGCACCTAAAGAGTCCGGGCCGCGATTGACGAGATCTCCCAAAAAAATCATCTTTGATTGAGTCGGGAGTTTTTTGACGAGCGCCTTTAAGGATGGTGCGCACCCTTGAATATCACCTACGGCATAAATCTTGCTCATGCCCTATCTTAAATCGGAAAGTGCCAGAGTCTTCAATTAGTTATTCGGATGCAGATTCGGGACTGACTTTTTTAACTACGCTATAGCGCACCAAGGTCTTTTTGCGTGCCTCGTCATGATTAACAACCGGGAGGGGATAGTCGCGTCCTAAAAGAATGCCAGCTGCTTCCAACTCAATATGCCCAGCTTCCCAAGGTGCATGAATAGATTTCTTGGAGAGTTTGTCTAGTTCGGGTAAATAGCGACGAATGAACTTTCCTTCGGGATCAAACTTCTGGGATTGGGTTATCGGATTGAAGATGCGGAAGTAGGGCTGTGCATCGCATCCTGAAGAGGAGGCCCATTGCCATCCACCATTGTTGGAAGATAGCTCAAAGTCATTGAGGTGTTTTGCAAAATACATTTCACCCCAGCGCCAATCAATGCCTAAATCCTTGGTAAGGAAGCTGGCAACCACCATGCGCAGGCGGTTATGCATATAACCACTTTGGTTCAGTTGACACATAGCAGCATCTACTAATGGGTAACCTGTTTTGCCATCACACCACGCCTTGAATAACTTCTTAGCGCTAGTACCGCTTTCCCATTCGATATTGCCATAGTCTGGTTTGAATGCTGCGCCCTCAGCAAGGCGTGGGTGATTAGCCAGAATCATGAAATAAAAATCACGCCAGATCAGTTCGCTTAACCAGATCGTTGCACCCATACTGCCAGCAAGCATACGGCGATGTGCTTCGCGTACCAAACCTCGGATCGAGAGCATGCCAAAGCGCAGATGGGTAGATAGATAGCTCACCCCTTTAATGGCTGGGAAGTCACGACCGATTTGGTATTGATCGATGCGATGCAGGAAGTCTTCCAAGAAACTCTGGCCACCCTCTGATCCTGGTGGCAGATAGGTCTCAATACCTGTGGGGCTAAAGCCCATAGACTCTAGTGAGGGGAAAGAGGTCTCCAGAGTCTTTGGGATGGCTGCGAACTGTCCCTTTTTAGGTGTGCAGTCATAGGCCGCAATATCTTTTTCTTGCAAAGTCTTGAGCCAATTATTTTTATATGGCGTGAAGATCGAGAACACGGTGTTGGAGTTAGTGAGAATTTCTTTCTTCTCAAAGATGACTTGATCCTTGAAGGTCTCCAATTCAATACCGAGCTTCTCTAATGATCTGGCAACAGAGGCATCACGCGCAATTGCTGATGGCTCGTAGTCATGATTGGTGTAAACGGTATTAACACCCAAAGTCTCCGCAATCTTCGGAATGCAGGTAGTGGGCTTGCCAAACTGAACAATCAGTCCGCCACCTTGTTGACGTAATTGCTCGTCGATTTGCTTCAGACCTTGCCAAATAAAGTCTACGCGGCGATCAGGTTTTAGACCGCTAGCATCTAGATCTTCAGACTTCAGTGGATCCAGAATATCGGTATCGAAGATAAACGCTAGCCAAACTTGGGCATTATTTTTCAGGGCGTGATGAAGCGCT
>NZ_NCFJ01000338.1:0-2802 GCF_002281105.1 Polynucleobacter sp. 35-46-11 | reverse complement strand
GACTGCCATCTTCATTGGGCATTGGCTGATGCCCTGCAGTGGTCAAGTCAATGATTGAGAGGCGTGCGTGACCCAGTGCTATACCTGAGCCAACCCAAGTGCCTTGATCATCGGGGCCACGATGTTCAATGCTATTCACCATCCTGCCTATCGTCGCAGAGATATCTGCCGGAGCGGATGCTTTTGTGACGAATATGCCAGCAATTCCACACATCTTAGCCAGCCCCTTGATTCAAATTGGCGGGTTCATATCTTGAGTGATACCAAGCCACGAATTTTTCGATACCTTTTTGTAGCGGCGTATCGGGTGAAAACCCCACCCACTCTTGAAGTTGTATCGTGTCTGCGTGAGTGGCGTGCACATCACCCGGTTGCATTGGAAGGAAGTTTTTAATCGCTACGCGACCCAATGCTTTTTCCAAGGTCTCGATAAATACTAGAAGCGCTACGGGCTCGTGATTGCCAATATTGAATACGCGATGCGGCACTCCAGCATCCAGCGTGGCGGGTTTGTCTAAAACACGTACAACACCTTCAGTAATATCATCTATGTAAGTGAAATCTCGTTGCAACTGGCCATGATTGAAGACATCAATTGACCGCCCTTCAAGGATGGCTTGGGTGAAGCTGAAATAGGCCATATCCGGCCTGCCCCAAGGGCCGTACACCGTAAAGAAACGTAGGCCAGTTGCCGGAATGCCATAAAGATGGCTATAAGCGTGTGCCATTAGCTCGTTGGCTTTTTTGGTCGCGGCATAAAGACTGACTGGCTGATCAACTCTGTCAGATTCAGAGAACGGTGTTTTGGTGTTGCCGCCATAGACACTGGAACTCGATGCGTAAACGAGGTGCTGAACATTGGCGTGACGGCAACCCTCAAGGATATTCACAAACCCAATCAGGTTGCTGTCAGCATAGGCATGGGGATTTGTGATCGAATATCGAACGCCCGCCTGTGCGGCAAGGTGCACTACGCACTGAGGCTTCTCTTGCTCGAAAAGCTTTGCCACTTCAACCCGGTCAGCAATATCGATGCGGGCAAAACGAAAGCCAGGATGTTGCTGGAGCTGATCTAGCCGCGCCTCCTTCAACGACACATCGTAGTAGTCATTGAGGTTGTCGATACCAATGATTTCATCGCCACGGGCGAGCAGGCGCTGGCATACGTGCATGCCAATAAAACCTGCTACGCCGGTTACTAGAACTTTCATCAGTCACTCCCAAACAAATCACGACTGAAGACTTTAACTTCAACGTCTGCCAACGCCTCAGTGCGGCGGTTGGCGATGATGATGTCCGACTCCTGTTTGAAAGCAGCCAAATCATTCACCACGCGGGAGTTGTAGAACTCAGACTCATTGAACGCCGGTTCGTAAACGATGACCTGAATACCCTTGGCTTTGATGCGCTTCATAATGCCTTGGATGCTTGATGCGCGAAAATTATCTGAGCCAGCTTTCATGATGAGTCGATAGACACCGACGACCTTGGGTGCTTGACGGATGATGCTGTCGGCAATGAAATCCTTCCGTGTCGTGTTCGAATCGACGATGGCATGGATAAGATTCTGCGGCACGTCGCGGTAATTGGCGAGAAGCTGCTTGGTATCCTTGGGTAGGCAATACCCGCCGTAACCGAAGCTGGGGTTGTTGTAATGCGTTCCAATGCGCGGATCCAGACAAACGCCATCAATGATTTGGCGCGAATCCAGCCCGTGGGTGGCGGCGTAGGTGTCCAGTTCGTTGAAATAGGCAACGCGCATCGCCAAATAAGTGTTGGCGAACAGCTTGATAGCCTCTGCTTCAGTAGAATCGGTAAACAGGGTCGCAATATTTTGCTTCTGAGCCCCTTGCATCAGCAGATTGGCAAAGGTTTCAGCGCGAGCTGAGCGCTCGCCGACGACGATACGTGAGGGATACAGATTATCATGAAGTGCGTGACCTTCACGCAGGAATTCCGGTGAGAAGATAAGGTTTTCGGCCCCTAGTTCCTCTCGAATCCTTGCGGTATATCCGACAGGGACTGTAGACTTGATAACCATCACCGCCTGCGGATGAATGGATATAACATCCCGAATTACAGCCTCAATCGATTTGGTATTGAAGCAATTAGTTTCCGGATCGTAATCGGTGGGCGTTGCGATGATGACAAAATCCGCTCCAGTATAGGCGTCCTGCTTATCAAGCGTTGCTCGGAAATTGAGCAGTTTGTTTTTTAGAAAATCCTCGATATCTGCATCTTCAATAGGGGATTCGTTGCGACTAAGCATCGCGACTTTTTCTGGGACGATATCGAGTGCAACAACTTCGTTGTGCTGCGACAGGAGCATTGCATTGGAAAGGCCAACATAGCCGGTGCCGACAATGGCAATTTTCATACGAAAGCCTCTGGAACATGCTCTTGGATTGACTCATCTAAACGGAAATTCTTGCTCCCTAAGCAATTTTGATAGAATAGTTGACCCAACGCTTGGTGCGCGCTCTTGGAAAAGATTAACTTGACTCGGTAGAATCGCCGAAACAACCTTGGTATCACATAATACAATTTACCATCGCCGTCACTCAGTCCGTCAAGTGAAGTAAGATTCTCGCGATTACCCGCGTAGGTTAATACGTCGAGGTTGATTACCGCCTCATCGGATTGCGACAGCCAGCCCAAAACAAAATTAACGCCGATAAATCCAGCGCCGCCTGTGACTAAAATCATTTTATAACCTTAAGTTTATTATTGTAGCAATGCTTACGAGACGGCAATTGCATTTTTCTTGTTAAACCAGATTATTGTATTGGGTTAAAAGATTAC
>NZ_NCFJ01000337.1:0-2804 GCF_002281105.1 Polynucleobacter sp. 35-46-11 | reverse complement strand
CGCCAGCAAACACCGGCATCACCATAGTTGTCTACGATTTGACAGAAAATATCCCAACGCATGAGCAATTCGCTTTTTGAAACCCTTCAGCAGGATGTTAAACGGCTCCCCGGATTGCCGGGGGTGTATCGCTTCTTTGATGAGGCGGGACATATTCTGTATGTCGGTAAAGCACGCAACCTCAAAAAGCGTGTATCTAGTTACTTCCAACGAACGCAGATTTCACCACGAATAGAGCTGATGGTGGGAAAAATTGCCCGCTACGAAACTACAGTAACACGCTCAGAAACCGAAGCCTTAATTCTAGAGAACAATCTCATTAAGGAGTTGGCCCCACCATTTAACATTCTCTTCCGAGATGATAAGTCCTATCCCTATGTGATGTTGACGGGTCACCAGTTCCCTCGTTTGGCCTCGTATCGCGGAAAAACAGATAAGCGCAATAACTACTTTGGACCATTCCCAAATTCATGGGCAGTGCGAAATAGCGTTCAAATTTTGCAGAAAGTATTTCGCCTGAGAACCTGTGAAGACTCTGTATTTAAAAACCGCAGTCGCCCTTGTTTGTTACATCAAATTCATCGCTGTAGTGCACCTTGTGTTGGCCGTCTAAATGCTGAGCAGTATGGGCAGGACGTAGCCCAGGCAACCCGGTTTTTAGAGGGCGATCATAGTCGAGTGCTTTCTGAGCTTGAAAAGAAAATGCATGTCTATAGCGATGCCATGGAGTTTGAAATGGCTGCAGTCTTAAGAGATCGTATTGCAGATCTCTCGAGCGTCTTGCAGCAGCAGTCGATGGATACCGTTGCTGATGGTGAGGGTGATGTGGATGTGATTGCTGTTGCTCAAATGGAAGGCGTGGTTTGCGTCAATTTGGCAATGATTCGTGGTGGTCGCCATTTGGGTGATCGGGCTTATTTCCCGAAAGGTTTGCGCTCAGGCTCGGGAGAACTGCCACCTCCAGCAGAAATTCTCGAAGCCTTTATTGCTCAGCATTACTTGGAGGAGAAGTCCGGTGATGGTGAGGCGACCACCAATTTAATTCCACCGGTGCTGATTTTGAATCACCCCCTGAGAAAGTTGGTTGATGATATTTCAGCATCGCAAGAAAGTGCTGAAGATGTTACCGAGCAATCAGCCCCGGAAGGTTTGCATGACTTACTCAATGCGCAAGCTGGCAAGCGCATTACTTTCCTTCATCAGCCCCAAGGCCAAAGACGACATTGGTTGGCTATGGCTGAAGGTAATGCCAAGATCGCGATTGCCAAGCGTTTAGTGGAGACGGGCGGCCAACTGGCAAGAGCAAGAGCATTAGCTGATGTCCTGGCGCTCGAACTGGAAAGTCTTGAGCAACTGCGTATTGAATGTTTTGATATTAGCCATACTTCCGGTGAGGCCACTCAAGCATCTTGTGTGGTGTATTCCAAAAACGCAATGCAGCCTAGTGAATATCGCCGCTTCAATATCAACGACATTACTCCAGGTGATGACTACGCTGCAATGCGTCAGGTCTTGCAACGCCGTTACGCAAACTTCCAGGAGCTTCCTGTTGAGAAAATGCCCCAAGTCATTTTGATCGACGGCGGCAAAGGTCAGGTAGAGATGGCAAGACAAGTCCTCTCTGAATTCGGCATGGACATCAGTCTCATCGTTGGCGTCGCCAAAGGCGAGGGTCGTAAGGTAGGTCTTGAGACGCTCATCTTTGCAGATGAACGTAAATCGCTCGAACTTGGTATAGATAGTGCCGCGTTGCTATTGGTAGCCCAAATACGAGATGAGGCGCATCGCTTTGCTATTACGGGTATGCGAGCCAAGCGTGCAAAAGCCAGAACGGTTTCTCAGTTAGAGGAGATTGAGGGGATTGGAGCAAAGCGCCGTCAAAAATTACTCGCCCGTTTTGGGGGTTTGCGCGGTGTTTCTAATGCCACTATTGAGGAGCTTTCCAGCGTGGAGGGAATATCCACCGCATTAGCTGAGCAAATTTATAGGCAACTCCATTGATTTCCCAGTGTACGCACATTGGTTTATGCTTGAGTCATGCCATTTAATCTGCCTATTGCTCTGACCTGGTTACGTGTAGCCGCAATTCCTCTCGTGGTTGCAGTATTTTTTTTACCGAATAGCTGGCTTACTCCTTTCGAGAAAAATCTCACCGCCACTGTGATTTTTGTTTTTGCGGCAGTGACCGATTGGTTGGATGGTTATTTAGCTCGCAAAATGAAACAAGAATCGGCATTCGGCCAATTCTTAGATCCGGTGGCAGATAAATTAATCGTAGCTGCTGCATTACTCGTTTTGCTCAATATGGACCGCGTCCAAGTCTGGGTGGCCCTCATCATTATTGGTCGTGAAATTACCATCTCAGCATTAAGAGAGTGGATGGCGCTATTGGGTGCCGGAAAAAGCGTTGCCGTGCACATGGTTGGCAAGCTAAAAACCACCGCTCAACTCGTGGCGATTCCATTTTTATTGTTAAACGACACCTTATTTGGTTGGTTAAATTGCGCACAAGTTGGCACTTGGTTAATCTGGATTGCATCCTTTTTAACGCTTTGGTCAATGTTCTATTACATGAAAAAGGCTTTGCCTCAGCTAGTTGATAAGGCTGAATAAAGTCAGCAAACCCATGGCCGATAAGGGTTTGATGGAAAGGTGAGTCTTGCCAGTTTTTGGTCTAACTCACAAATAATGCGTTCTCTAAAATTGTTTGTTAAACTACTGCCCTGTTATGCGGGAATAGCTCAGCTGGTAGAGCGATACCTTGCCAAGGTATAGGTCGGGAGTTCGAACCTCCTTTCCCGCTC
>NZ_NCFJ01000039.1:0-15923 GCF_002281105.1 Polynucleobacter sp. 35-46-11 | reverse complement strand
ACAACCATGATCGGATCAAACAAAAACTAAAGGGATTGAGCCCGGTAAATTACCGAACTCAATCCCTCGTGCTAACCTAATTAAACTGTCCAACTTTTGGGGGTCAGTTCAGTACTAGGTGGCTTCTTGGAGCTCATTTTAGTTATCGTAGACTTATTTAGATTTCGTCTTTGACTCTGAAGATTTTCTGAGTTCTTCAATATTTTTCTCAGCAGCATCCGCAACCTGGTTCACAATTTTTCGCCCCTCTTTGAACATTTTTTGACCAGTTGTAGACATCTCATGAACTACCTTAGATAACTTATCAGCATGTCCTGGAATTTTGTCCTCGACATCTTCAAGCCAGCTTACTAAAGAGCTGCGGACTTTTTCTAAATGCTTTTCAGTTCCGTCGGCTGCATCATCCCCAATATCTTTCAGAACAGACTTCACCTTCTTCTGATATACCGTCGCGCGTTTTGCCGCTTCTTTGGTTGCAGACTCCTGAAGCTCTTTGAGCTTGGTAAGGTCATTTTTTGCTGCAGACTTGGCGCTCTCCATGGCATTTTTCATTCCCCATTGAATTTCTTCGAGGTGGTGCGCACTCAGATCTTTGGCAGCATCCAATAATTTATGGGAATAAGCAAATAACTCCTTAGCCTTTTCTTGTTGCCATGCTTGAATATCTTTCTTATCCATTACATCTCTCCCTGAGTTAAATAAATGAACCGATTAATTTGAAGCCTATATTTCTACTCTATACCCAAATGAGAGACTTGCCAATTCCCCGCTGTATTGGCATTAAAATTAAGCCATGAGCGAAAGAAAAAACCCATACGAGATTATTGGTGGCGCAGCAAAGGTTGAGGAATTAGTCGACCGATTTTATGATTTGATGGCGCTAGAAGAGCCCTTCGCAGAGTTGCGAGCTATGCATTCCCAGAACCTATCAAGCTCTCGAGAGAAGCTGAAGCTTTTTTTAACGGGGTGGCTTGGTGGTCCAGATGTCTACTCCCCAAAGTATGGTCACCCAATGCTACGCGCACGACATCTACCTTTCAGAATTGGCTTGAAGGAGCGTAATCAATGGCTGGCCTGCATGTATCGCGCCATGGAAGACTGCGGTATTGATGGACAGATTGGCGCTCAGCTAGAGGAGTCTTTTTTTAATACTGCCGACTGGATGAGAAATCAGCCAAACTAATGCATCTATAGGTTTTAAAAACCTCTAGATAGATTGGGCACAAGCAAAACCGCTAGCCCAAGCCCACTGGAAGTTATGGCCCCCAAGGTGCCCAGTCACATCGACACACTCACCGATGAAATACAAGCCGGGATGATTGCGAGCCATCATGGTTTGACCATCAAGCTCTTTGGTATCAACACCCCCCAACATGACTTCAGCCTTTTTCCAACCCAAGGTTCCTGCAGGTTTTACCGACCAATTAGTAATGAGCTCTTTGAGTGCCTGACGATCCTTCTTGGAAACCTCAGCCCACTTTTTACCCAAGAGATTTTTCTGCTCTGCAAATGCTTTGGCTAAGCGCAATGGCATTACCGAAGCCAAAATATTTTCAGTTAACTTGAGGCGGTTATCTTCATTGTTAAACAGTTCATCACAGCTAAATTGGCCGTGAGCTTCAACAGCACCAAGCCAATCAATATGAATCGCCTCGCCTTCAGTCCAGTAACTGCTGGCCTGTAAGACTGCTGGTCCTGAGAGACCTTTATGGGTCAGCAACAAGTCTTCGTTGAAACGGCAGGCACCGTAACGATTGCCTTTTGAGCCAGCCGCAATACGAACTGGCAAACTCAAACCAGACAACTCAATCAGATTATCAAACTCACCAGAAGTAAATGACAGCGGCACTAATGCAGGTCGTGGATCCACTACCTTCAATCCATATTGCTTGGCGATATCCAAAGAATAGGCTGTTGCGCCAATTGCAGGAACTGGTAAACCACCAGTTGCCATGACTAAAGATGCTGTACGTTCAATACCAGCATTAGTTTTAACGATCCACACGCCCGCCTCATTGGAGATCGACTCTACCTTGACTGGATGACGAATATCAACATGACCCTTAGCGCACTCTCCAAGTAGCATCTCAATAATTTGCTTGGCTGAATCATCGCAAAATAACTGCCCTTGATGTTTCTCATGATAGGCAATGCGATAGGACTGCACTAGCTTGACAAAATCCTTTGCAGAATAACGAGCCAGGGCGCTTTTTACAAAATGGGGGTTGAGGGAAAGAAAGTTAGCTGGGCTGCTATGCAAATTTGTAAAGTTACAGCGACCGCCACCACTAATCCGAATTTTTTCACACAAGATATCAGCGTGATCTAGCACTAAGATTTTTTTGCCCAATTGACCAGCAACTCCCGCACAAAACAGGCCAGCTGCCCCGCCACCAATAATGATGGCATCCCAGACTTTACTCATGATTTACTTAAAGCGCTCAATGACTTCACCTGGAAGATTGAGTTTTTGCATATGGAGGCGGGTATAAGCTTGACGGAAATTCTTGGTCATCGAGATCATGACGGAGGCTGTCCAAGCAAAAGCAAACATGCCCGAGAAGGCAATGATGATTGCTAACATTTTCCAGCCGCTTGGCAGCAGATCATCCATAAAACCCATAGCGGTATAGGTGCTACCACTAAATAAAATACTCTCACCTAAATTGGGCAGAAGATTAAATGCTCGCAGCGAAATACCCCAAAGGATGATCTCAAAAATATGCGTCAAGAATAAACAAAGTACGCTGACATAAAACACAAAAGCTACTGAAGAGTACTTATGCTCTGAAAGGTAGAGAAAAGACTTCACCTCATAGCGCTTTGCAATTTGAAGCAAAGCAAGTCCATGCACCAGCATCACAACTAGTAACATCGCAATACCAAATAAATAGGCTGGTAAATCCAGTTCAGAGCCGAGGGTTACTGTGTTGGCGATAGTCATGGTGTTAATGGTCTTATTTTACAGTTCTCAGGCCAGCTGATACCAGTCACGAATGATTTTCCAAGCTTCCTCAGCAGTTTCTACAAAGTGAATTAAATCCATATCAGCTTGATCTATCACTCCATGCTCAAGCATCTGCTTGAAATTGATCACCTCCTGCCAGAATGACTTCCCGACCAAGATGACTGGAAAACGTTCCACTTTTTTAGTTTGCATTAAGGTCAGCACTTCAAAGAGCTCATCAAAGGAACCAAAACCTCCTGGGTAGGCCACAATTGATCTTGCCCTGAGCATGAAATGCATTTTGCGAATAGCGAAATAGTGAAAACGGAAACTTAAGCCTGGAGTGAGGTAGGGATTGGGATGCTGCTCTCTAGGCAGGCTAATGTTAAAACCAATAGTCTTATCCCCTGCCTCAAACGCACCTCGATTAGCAGCCTCCATAATTCCGGGGCCCCCGCCCGTAGCGATATGCAGCTTATTGCGAGTCTCAGATTGGGTGGAATTGTAGGCCGCCACGATTGCACCAAACTCTCTGGCCGAATCGTAGTATTTACAGTGCAGCAAAGCTCGCTTAGCTTCGGCTATTGCCTCCGGTGTTTTGGCATTCTTTTCTAGCTCATGAGCTGCCTTACAGCTCACAAACCGAGTGGAACCAAATACCGTAATGGTGTGCTCAATGCCTTGCTCATGCAATAAAATCTCGGGCTTTAATAGCTCAAGCTGGAAGCGCAAACCTAAAGTTTCCCGACGAACTAAAAACGCTTGATCGTCAAACGCAAACCGATAGGAGTCCTCAGAGCTCCCTTCTGCTAACTGACCTTTTTGCAGGCTCAGAAAATCAGTGATGGTTTGGGAATTGTTGACGGGGAGCTTGCAACTCATATCACAACCTTTTATTAAATAGTCTATTTTCAATTTAGAGCATATTGGCTAAGTACTGAAGCCAATCCAAGCCTTATGAGACTCAGTATTACCACCTAGAATATTGCATTAATTTGAAATCTAGGGCTAATTTGGATTTACCATCAGCAATTCAGGCGTTAATATTGGGGAATATTAACCAAACCGAAGGAAAAGCAATGAGCAACCGTTCAATCATCATCATGGTACTAGTATTAATTTCTGCCACAGCTTACTTGCTCATCAAAGGCGACGGCGACATTGATATGGGTGGCGAAAAGCATGGTGCTGAAGCAGCTCATATGGAAGAAGCTAAAAAAGATGCACCTGCAGCCCCAGCTGCACCAGCAGCAGCTCCAGCAGCTGACGCTAAGAAATAATCTCTTCTTGAGAATAAAACGCCGCGGTTCGCCGCGGTTTTTTTTCGTCCATTTTTTATTATCTAGCTTGGGGCGCTAATGTGACTGAGTAGGACTTAACAAGAGTAGCTGTGCAAACGCTCTGGAATGACCACATTCTTCCACTCCAGCTCTTCACGAATAGCTTGTGCCAAAACAGCTGACGCCTCAGGCTCTCCATGAACTACAAATACTGACTTGGGTGCTGAATGAAAGCCTCGCAACCAATCCAGTAAACCTGCTTGGTCTGCATGGGCAGACAATCCACCAATAGTATGAATGGATGCTCGCACCACAACCTCTTCGCCGAAGAGGCGAACTTTAGCTGCTTTATCTACTAGGCGACGACCTAAGCTGCCATACGCCTGAAAACCAGTAATCACGATGGCATTTTGTGCTCGAGGCAAATTATTCTGTAGGTGATGAACAATACGACCAGCATCACACATGCCACTCGCAGAAATAATAATTGCCCCACCCTTGATCTTATTAAGCGCTTTAGACTCTTCTACGTCCGCAATGAATCTCAGGTCGACTGCCCCTGGATTTTTTTTGAACCACTCAAAAGTTGACTGCGACTCTTTATCCAGCTCGGCAAAGAAACGTTGGGTTAAATGGGTAGCCGCAGTTGCCATCGGAGAATCTACCCAAATACTCAAATGGGGTAATAAATTTCGCTTTACCAAATCAATTAATAAAAACAGCATCTCTTGCGTCCGACCCACAGCAAATGCAGGAATGACAATGTTTCCATGGGCATTCAAGGTGCTGGTCACCACTTCGATTAATTCAGTCTCGGTATCCGCCAATGTCTTATGCAGGCGATCACCGTAGGTTGACTCGACTACGACGAGATCGGCTTGAGGGATCAGAGTGGGATCAGGCATTAATAGCTTACCCTTCATACCAATATCACCAGAGAAAACACAGCGCTTTTTCTTGGAATAGTCTTCAGTAATATCGATCACCGCAATTGCCGATCCCAGAATATGGCCTGCATTCTGAAACTCTAGATCAATTCCTTGGCTAAGCTCCAAATGTTTTCCATAAGGCAGTATCTCGCATTGCCCAAGAGCTAGCTCTGCTTCTTCCATGGAGTACAAGGCTACTGGCAAGTCTCCGCGCCACTTACCTGCCTTTTGTCTACGTACCGCACGCTCCACATCGGAACGCTGCAGATGAGCGCTATCTGGCAACATAATTTTCAGCAACTCGAATGTCGCATCTGTGCAATAGATCGGACCGGTAAATCCTTGAGCGCACAGTCTCGGCAAGAGACCGCTATGGTCAATATGGGCATGCGTGAGTACAACGAAAGCAATTTCCTTGGGTGAAAACGGGAGTGACTCTAGATTCTTTGCTGTAGCCTCACGCCCGCCCTGGAACATACCAAAGTCAACCATGAACCTCACATCACGCCCACCAATGCTAGCTTCTACAGAATGTCTTGATCCCGTCACCTCACCCGCTGCGCCAAGAAATTGTATTTTCATTTCTTAAGCATACTCCCGATAAAATACATTGTTAAGCCACTCATCTGAGAGATACTATTCACATGAACCCCCCCAAGGAACTGAGATCACTCGAGCTCATTACTCGACTCAAGCGAAAGCCCTCAGAACATAAAGGGGATGCCGGTAAAGTGTTGCTCGTTGGTGGCGCACCCTGCATGGCAGGCGCCCTCATGTTATCTGGCAGCGCTGCGCTTCACTTAGGGGCTGGTTGGACCATCTTAGAAATGCTGGATCCAACTGCCGCTCACGCAATGCCAGAGCAGGCTGAACTCATGGTGCGCTTGGCCAGCTTTAATGCTCAAGAGCAATTAGATACAACCGCGCCCGATGTCATAGCAATTGGTCCAGGCCTGGGTTTCTCTGAGCTTGCGAGAGATTGGCTGATTGCGGCATTGAGATACCCAAAAATTCCACTCGTGATTGATGCAGATGCGCTCAATTTAATCGCCGATACCCCTGAATATTTAGAACTTCTCAAGCAGCGGAATAAAGTGTCTCCAGGCATGACTGTTCTCACACCACATCCTGGAGAGGCAGCCAATCTTCTCAATACTTCTGCAGCAGCTGTTCAAGAAAATCGTCTTGCCGCATTATCCGACTTAGTCACACTCACTGACTCCATCGTCGTTCTGAAGGGTCAACATACTTTGATCGCTTCACCCCTTCAGCAAGCAGTGCAATGCAAGCAAGGTAATCCTGGCATGGCCGTCGGCGGGATGGGTGATGTCCTCACTGGCACTATTGCAGCAATCGCCGCTCAAGGCATACGCCACAGGATCAACCTATGGGAAGCCAGTTGCATTGGAGTTCAGCTCCACGCATCGGCAGCCGATAGCTTGGTGGCCAAACAAATTGGCCCCATTGGGCTTACTCCAACTGAGGTCATCTTAGAGATGCGGAGTCTTCTCAATAAGCTGTTATAAAACAGCATGCAATCAGCCAGCGGAATTCTTCATCATCGGCGTTATATCTACGGCCTTTTAATGGCCGGCCTTGGCTCCGTACTATTTTCCGGAAAAGCGATTCTGATCAAACTCGCTTTTGGCTATGGTGCAAATGCCGAGACCCTAATTGCCTTGAGGATGTTGATGGCCCTTCCCCTCTTTTGGGGAATTTATTGGTGGCAGGCGCGCAGACAGGTGATGAGCCCGCTCACATGGCAAGATCAAATCAAGGTATTTGTCTTGGGATTTATGGGCTACTTTCTCTCTAGTTATCTCGACTTTCTGGGCTTGCAATATATCTCCGTAGGGCTGGAGCGCATTGTTCTGTATCTCACACCAACCATCGTGCTGCTGATCTCTTATTTTGTATTGAATAAACCTATTAGTCGCTTGCAATGGTATGCACTCGTAGTGGGTTACCTGGGTGTCATTGTAGTATTCATCCAAGATGCCAACTCTACTGGATCAATGGCTATTCTGGGGATGTTGCTGATCTTTGCTAGCGCATGCTCATATGCAATCTACATGATTGGATCTGGTGAAATGGTAAAGCGTGTGGGGAGTGTGCGCATGGTGGTCTATGCCAGCTCCGCATCAGCGCTGATGAGCGTCATTCAAATTCTAATTTACGATCCTAGGGCTGTATTTACGCAAGTACAGCAAATCTACTGGCTCAGCCTTCTCAACGCGAGCCTGTGTACCGTCATTCCGATGTTATTAATCATGATTGCGATTAATCGCATTGGATCGCCACTAGTTGCTCAAGCTGGAATACTAGGCCCTGTCTCAACACTGTTTATGGGTTGGATCGTACTGTCCGAACCTATTACCTGGATTCAGCTTAGTGGAATGAGTTTAGTAATCGGGGCGATGTGGTTGCTGGTACGCAACGATGCCCCTAGAAAGCAAAAGGGACCCAATTCCACAAAGTCCTTAGACCTTGAGGGATCTGACCCCTTAAATTAGCGGCGCAGTGTAGTGCTACTAATTTACTGCTGAGTGGCTGCCGGCTCTTGAGCTGCCTTGGCTTTCTTTTTGGATTTTTTCTTAGACTTCTTCTCTGCTTTTTTATCTTTCTTTGACTTTTTAGCAGTCTTTTTTGCAGCCTTCTCTGGCTGAGCGGCAGGCGTAGCTGGAGTTGCGGGTACTGCCGCAGGGGCAGCTGCAGGGGTACCTACTGGAGCTGGATCTGCTGCCATCACAGTAAGAGGCGACAAACCAATTGAGGTAGAAATGAGCACAGCCAAAGTCAGTTTTGCAAAGTGAGTTTTCATTTAAGGCTCCAATGGATTTGTAGATGTTTTAATAATACCCAATAAACTGTCAAAAATACTTCATTTAACCAAGGCGTCCCTATGAACTCTTTTCCTGCTGATATCTATACAGAGCCTCAGGGATACTCGATCAATACCCTAGAAAACCTGGGACCCCTCACCCGGCTTGCCGGTATTTGGGAAGGTCAACGGGGTTTGGATATCAAACCCAAAGCTGAAGGTCCAAAGAAGCAGGTGTACACCGAGCGCATTGAGATGCAGCCAATTGATCCACAAACCAATGGACCGCAATTATTTTATGGCTTGCGCTATCACTTGCATATCACCAAACCAGATCAAGTCAAAACTTATCATGATCAGGTTGGCTACTGGCTTTGGGAACCTGCAACCGGATCCATTATTCACACTCTCACCATTCCCCGCGGCATGATTACCATGGCGACAGGAAAGGCGTCCGCTAATGCAACTCAGTTTGAGTGCGTTGCCAAGATTGATGATCCGACCGCCGGAATTTCTTCCAACCCTTTTTTAGACTACGCCTTCAAGACAATTGAATACCGCATCATGGTGACGATCCTAGAGGACGGCACCTGGTCTTACGAACAAGATACGATAATGATGATTAAAGGTCAGGCCGAACCTTTTCATCACCTCGATACCAATGTGTTAACTAAGGTAGGTGAAGCAACGCCTAACCCGCTTGCACTTGAGGTAATGAAAAAGCCGTCCTAAGACGGCCTTTTCAGTTGAGTACTTATGCTAATTAAGCTGGCTGCGCTTCAGTCTCAGTAATCTTTTCTAGGGCTGTTGCAAGATGACCAACTGCACGATCAACGTGAGCCAACTTCTCTAGGCCAAATAAACCAATACGGAAGGTACGGAAGTCTGGACGCTCATCACACTGCAGCGGTACGCCTGCAGCGGTTTGCAAACCGAGAGCAATAAACTTCTTGCCTGATTGAATATCTGGATCTTTGGTATAGCTCACCACTACGCCAGGAGACTGAAAGCCTTTTGCTGAAACTGAGTGATAGCCATTTGATACCAATAAAGCACGAACCTTGTCACCCAACTCTTGCTGCTTCGCCTTGAGCGCAGCAAAGCCTAGAGCCTGAGTTTCTTTCATCACATTGCGTAAGATTTTGAGCGCATCTGTAGGCATGGTGGTGTGATACACATGACCACCCTTTTCATAGGCCTCCATAATTTGAAGCCACTTCTTCAGATCCATTGAGAAGCTGCTGCTCTGAGTAGATTCAATACGCTCGCGTGCTCTATCACCCATGGCGATCAATGCACAGCAAGGTGAGCTACTCCAACCTTTTTGAGGCGCAGTGATCAATACATCTACATTGCAAGCCTTCATGTCCACCCACATTGCGCCTGACGCGATGCAGTCGAGTACAAATAAACCATTGACTGAGCGAACAGCTTCACCAACAGCTTTAAGGTAGTCATCCGGCAAGATGATGCCGGCAGAAGTTTCTACGTGAGGGGCGAAAACAACCGCAGGCTTTTCTTTCTTAATGAAAGCCACCACCTCTTCAATTGGCGCTGGTGCAAAAACACCCTGCGTTGCATTCTCCAATTGCTTACCCTTGATAACGGTAATGTCCTGGGTAATGTTGGCGAGATCAAAAATCTGAGTCCAGCGGTAACTAAACCAGCCGTTACGTAAGACCAGGCACTTTTCATTATTAGCAAATTGACGCGCAACCGCTTCCATACCAAAAGTACCGCTACCAGGAACAATGACTGCAGTGCTAGCGTTATAAGCATCCTTGAGGACGCCAGAAATATCCACCATGACTTTTTTGAACTCTTCAGACATGTGGTTTAGTGAGCGATCGGTATAAACAACTGAGAACTCTAAAAGACCGTCTGGATCAACATTCGGGAGTAAACCTGGCATAGTAATTTCCTAGTAAATCGTGTGATTAGCCCTAAATGATACTGATTTAGCGCTGTTTGGGTACTTAGCCCTTAAAAACGGGCTTTTTGGGCAAATGAAGGGGGTTACCTGCATTTCTTCGTTGCGGAAGAAACCAGAATACCAAATACAATGAGAGTAAAGGCAAGGCCGTGGAAGAGCTGGGGTGGGTCCCCCAAGATAGCAGCTGAGAGTAGTGCTGTGAATAAGGGAATCAGGTTGGCAAAGAACCCTGCTACCGTAGGTCCAGCGCCATTGACCCCTAAACCCCAGCAACGATAGGCAATCAAAGATGGTCCAATTGCGACAAAGAGGATCAATGAGCCAGTCCAGTAATTCAGATCAATAAAAGCGTGTCCAGTAGCAATCTCCGCACCCTCGAACAACATCGTCCACATGAAGCCGATCAATACTTGGGCCATCAAGAACTCAGCCCAAGGCCACTGCCGCTCGTTACTCTTACCAGGTTGACTAATCATCCAGCTATAAAAAGCCCAAAGGATTGTGGCAAACATGATGAGCAAATCACCCATCACCACTTCCATGCTCAAGAGGCTGGCAGGCTCACCGCGGGTTAAGACCACAGTTACTCCGACCAAAGAAACCACCGCCCCTAAGAGCTGCAAAAGTGATGGCTTGACCTTATAAAAGACGGCGCCGATAAAAAGCATCCAAATGGGCATGCTGGCACCGATCAGGGTCACGTTAATCGCTGTCGAGGTTTGCAAGGCAAGATAAAGCAGGACGTTATAACTGCCCACCCCTAAGAGTCCCAACACCAAGAAGCGACCCTTGTTTTGCCAAAGTGAACTACCCGGTTTAAAAATTTGCCATCCAAAAGGAAGCAATAGGACAGCCGCTAAACCCCAGCGAACCGCACTTAAGGTGATCGGTGAAATACTACCGACCAGAACCCTTCCGGCTATCGCATTACCTGCCCACAAGGCAGTCGCCAGTGACAAATAAAACACAGTGGACAAAGGGATATGAGGCATTCGGGAGGATTTAGGCTAGAAATGGGTATTTTGAGCCCTAAGAAGGACTTTCCCTAAGCATTGTAGAAACAAATGCTCGGTATTGCTAAGATAGAGCTTAAATTAGCGTCAGATACTGACATTGGCAACACATAAAGGGGTTTTAGTGACAATCATCACCAATATTGAAGATTTACGAGTTCTGCATCAAAAACGCACCCCTAAGATGTTCTATGACTATGCCGACTCTGGCTCATGGACTGAATCTACTTACCGAGCCAACGAATCCGATTTTCAGAAGATCAAATTACGTCAACGTGTTGCCGTAGATATGACTAATCGCACCACCAAAACAACCATGGTGGGTCAAGAGGTCGCAATGCCAGTAGCACTTGCACCAACTGGATTAACTGGCATGCAACATGCTGACGGTGAAATTTTGGCTGCCCGTGCTGCAGAGAAATTTGGCGTTCCTTTCTGCCTCTCCACGATGAGTATTTGCTCCATTGAAGATGTAGCAGAGCGCACCACTAAACCATTTTGGTTTCAGCTCTATGTCATGAAAGACCGCGGCTTTATTGAGCGTCTCATTGAGCGCGCCAAATCAGCAAAGTGTTCCGCGCTGGTATTGACTTTGGATTTACAAATCCTCGGTCAACGTCATAAAGATTTAAAAAATGGTTTGTCTGCCCCTCCAAAGCTAACCATTGCCAACATGATCAATATGATGACCAAGCCACGCTGGTGCATGGGCATGGCTATGACTCCGCGCAGAACCTTTCGCAATATTGTTGGTCACGCCACTGGTGTTGGCAATATGTCCTCCCTCTCCTCTTGGACGGCTGAGCAGTTTGATCCAGGTCTCAGCTGGGATGATGTGGAGTGGATTAAAAAACTGTGGGGTGGCAAGTTAATTATCAAAGGCATCTTGGATGAAGAGGATGCCCGCTTTGCCGCAAACTCTGGCGCAGATGCATTGATCGTTTCGAACCATGGCGGCCGTCAATTAGATGGCGCTATTTCCAGCATCAAGGCATTGCCTGGCATCGTCAATGCCGTTGGTAAAGACATTGAGGTTTGGATGGATGGCGGCATTCGGTCAGGCCAGGATGTTTTGAAGGCTTGGGCATTGGGTGCACGTGGCACGATGATTGGTCGCCCCTTCCTCTATGGCTTGGGTGCCATGGGCGAAGCTGGTGTTACTAAATGTCTAGACATTATTCATAATGAATTGGATATCACCATGGCCTTTACAGGTCACCGTGACATTCACAATGTGACTAAGGATATTTTGTATCCGGGAACTTTTTAATATTCCACACTTAGCCAATTACCCCGTACTGGTTTTTTTCATATCTGCTGTAGTCCTATCGGGCTCAGTGTGGTTTGGCTATGCGGTACTGAGCAAATACCGCACTAAAGATACCGAGACCTCAGCGGACTTAGGCATTATTCAGACGGCAACACTAACCTTGCTGGGCTTGATCATCGGCTTTACCTTTTCAATGGCGATCGCGCGATACGATTTGAGACAGACTTATGAAGAGGCTGAGGCAAATGCGATTGGGACTGAATTCTTGCGAGCAGATCTTTTGCCCAGCAATACTGCACAGAGCATCAAAGGGTTGCTCAACGAATACTTAGATCAGCGCATCTTGTTTTACTCTAAGCAAGATAGAGAGACAGCAAAACAAATTACTCAGCGTACTCTTGCGCTTGAAAATGCGATGTGGAATGAGTTGCTCCCCGTGGCACGAACACAGTCAACTCCCACTATTGCGCTAGTGATCTCCGGAATGAATGATGTCATTAACACCCAAGGCTACACTCAGGCAGCTTGGTGGAATCGCATCCCCGCTGCTGCATGGTGGCTGATGGCAGCAATCGCAGTTGGTGCCAATATCTTGGTAGGTTTTGGCGCACGGAACTTTAGACGCAATGTTGGCCTCTTTATGATTTTCCCAACAATGATTTCCACCTCCTTCTTTTTGATTGCAGACATTGATAGCCCTCGTGGTGGCGTTATCCGTATAGATCCACGAAATTTGATTAATTTAAAACACAATATGAACTCTGCACAGAGATCCATACCCACCATAGGTCTTACAAAATGAAGCGCGTTGTAGATGTATATAAAGATAGGGGTCGCGAGCTCGTGTGGACCTATGTCATTCACCTTGGCAATCTGGAGTTTCATCCGGCTCAAATTGATTTTGAACAAGAAGCCCTCAGACTTTCTCAGATTGATAAACGCGGCACCCCGAATGAGTTGAGCGCTAGAGCTAGACTTACCATTAGATAATTTTTACCTCAGTTCCGATATATGAAACCTTTAAGCAAAAAAGCTAAGATGGCAGTTGGATGGACCATCTTAATGACCGTCACTGGTACAGCCATGCTTCATCAATGGGAATTCTTTGCGATGGGATGTGCATCTATCGCTATGCTTCTCGTGGCTAACCACTATGACCTCTTAAAAGATCCTGACGATAAAAAGTAAGGCCCCATCTTTCGATAGAGGCCTTGATCGATCTTTACATTAGAGTGCTGGGTAGTCCGTATACCCTACTTCTGCTCCACCATAAAACGTTGCACGGTTATAAGCATTTAGAGCCGCGCCTTGCTGGAAACGCTCCGCTAAATCTGGATTAGCAATATACAAACGTCCATAGGCGACTGCATCGGCTAAACCAGCCTCAAGCACAGCCTCGCCCATAGCTTGATCATATCCACCGGCACTAATAAATTGACCTTGATAGACTGCTCGGAACATCTCTGAAGTCAGCGGTGCCCCTGCGTTCACTTGATCATTGCCACCAGCACTAGTAGAGCGTGGCTCAATCATATGTACATAGGAAAGCTTGTAGTTGTTGAGTTTTTGAATCACCGCAGTGAACAAAGCGACTGGATCGCTATCAGCCATATCATTAAAGCTACCGTATGGTGATAGGCGCACACCGATACGATCACTTGGGTAGACCTTAGCAACAGATTCAACAACCTCACCCAATAAACGAATACGGTTTTCGATTGAACCACCGTAGCCATCAGTGCGTTGATTGGTTTTATCTTGCAAGAACTGATCTAGCAAGTAACCGTTCGCAGAGTGAATTTCCACACCATCAAAACCGGCTGCTTTTGCATTGGCAGCAGCCAATTCAAAATCTTTGAGAAGCCCGGCAATATCTTCAGTTGTCATTGCCTTTGGAATTTCATAATCGTGCAACTTCCAATCGGCGCCATACGTTTGGCCAGCGGGTGCAATTGCAGATGGCGCTTCCGGCAAACCCTGCTCAGGGTGCAAAGATGAATGAGAAATACGACCCACATGCCATAGCTGAGCCACCATCTTGCCGCCTTTGGCATGTACCGCACCCACAATCTCTTTCCATGCAGCAGTTTGCTCAGCAGAATAAATTCCAGGAGTTGCTGGATAGCCTTTTCCAAGCGGAGAGATTTGTGTGGCCTCACTAATGATCAGACCAGCAGTCGCCCTTTGCTCATAATATGTTTTTGCCAGTGGATTTGGCACATCCCCTTCAATAGCGCGCATTCTGGTAAGTGGCGCCATCACAAGACGGTTCTTTAGCTCAATAGAGCCAAGCTTGACGGGGGTAAACATGATTTCTTTTCCGGACATGAGACTCTTTCTGTTTTACTGATAAAAATTATTGAATGCTGACTGTAGCAAGAAAGATCACTTCTTGCTTACTCCTTGCGCAAACCCTTAACTGCCCCACGCCCGCTCTTTGCACCTCGCTTAAAGCGAGCTTGTATGCAATCAGAGAAGGCCTGAAACTCCTCTAAGTGGGCAGTAGAAGAGCGGGCCACTAAAGCAATCACCCGCTTTGGTGCAGGGGGAGCCAGTGGGCGAGCCTCTAAGCTGGTGCCATTTAACAAGCCGCCTCTCACTGCCATCTCCGGAAGCAATGCTATCCCCATTCCAGAGTCCACCATCTGGAGCAGAGTGAGCAAACTGGTCGCCTCCATTCCATCCGCCTTACGAATATCTGAGCGCTTACAGGCTTGCAGTGTGTGTTCACGCAAGCAGTGCCCTTCCTCTAAAAGCAATAGTCTCTCGGCCATTTTTGCGGGTAGTTGAATTTCTTTCCCTTTCAGGGCTGGATCATCCTCTCGGGCAACCAACCAAAACTCATCATCAAATAACTCTTTAACCAATAAGCCTGAGGTTTCATAAGGTAAAGCAATCAGAATGAAATCCAATTGATGCTCGGCCAGTCTAGTTAACAGATTAGCCGTCAGGTCTTCTCTCAAGGCAATTTTGAGACTGGGGAAACGGGTACGAATATCAGGCATGACGTTAGGCAATAAGAACGGTGCAATCGTTGGGATCACACCAAGCCGAATAGTTCCAGCCATTGGCTTACCAACAGCGTCGGCGTATTCCACCAGATCTTGAGAGGATGCCAAGATTGCCTTAGATCTCTCTAAAATTTCCAAGCCAATTGGGGTGATGGCCACATTTTGGCGATCTCGCTCCACTAAGCGAACTCCTAGACCGTCCTCAAGCTCTTTTAAGCCCGCACTCAAGGTAGATTGACCTACAAAGCAAGCCTCTGCAGCACGAGTGAAATTGAGCTCCTGAGCAATAGCTACAAAATAACGAAGTTGACGTAATGAAGGTAGAGCAGCCATGATTTCAAAAAGTCCCTATAATCAATTTATTAGATAAATAATATCATTATTATTTATTGGACTGATTATCTTTTGAGGTTCAGAATTCATTCCATGGTGTTTAAGCACCATTTACAAATCAATATGAAAAGGAATGAAAAAATGGCACGTCCAGAAATTAAAACCATCCAAAACTTAGAGTCTGCATTTGCAGGTGAATCTATGGCACACATTAAATATCGCTACTTTGCAAAATTAGCGCGCGCTGCCGGCGATATCGAAACCGCTGAAATCTTTGAGGCAACTGCTGATCAAGAAGTCATGCACGCCTTTGGTCACCTAGACTTACTCCACCCTGCCAATACGATTACCCCAGCTCGCGCCTTAGAGATCGCAATCGAGGGTGA
>NZ_NCFJ01000336.1:0-2818 GCF_002281105.1 Polynucleobacter sp. 35-46-11 | reverse complement strand
ATATATGCCCATGCACCCTGTCATCCGCCAAATCCCCACTTTGCTGCTCTTAGCCCTTCTGGCTGGGGTGGTAGTCAATTCAGCTCAGGGTGCTCAGGGGATCGCTCAGTACCGCAAACCTAAATACGCGGATGGATTTAGCCATTTTGACTATGTGAATCCCAACGCCCCGCGAGGCGGCACCTTAACTTTGCCCAACCCGGATCGCCGAACAAGTTTTGATAAGTTCAATCCATTTACGCTGCGCGGTGTCGCTGCCCCTGGTATAGCTCAGCTGATGTTTGAATCTTTGGCAGTAGGAAGTGCGGATGAGGTCTCCAGTGCCTATGGCCTGATTGCGGAAGATATTGCAGTTGCGTCCGACAAAATGTCTGTGGTCTTTCGGATTCGTCCTGAGGCGAAGTTTTCGGATGGCAGTGCGATCTTAGCTAGTGATGTTAAACACAGCTTTGACACTTTGATGAGTTCACTTGCTAATCCGCAATTTAAAACGGTCTATGCCGATGTCAAGCAAGCGGTGGTGGTTTCTGATCGAGTAATCCGTTTTGATTTCAAGAACAGTAATCCTGAATTACCGGTGATGGTGGGCACCCTGCCGGTGTTCTCTCGTAATTGGGGTAAGAAGCCCGATGGCACGATTACACCATTTGATAAATTGACCTTTGAGCTACCCATAGCAAGCGGTCCGTATGTGATTGAGTCATACAAAGCTGGTAAGACCATGATCTTTAAGCGTAACCCAAATTACTGGGCCGATCAAGGCGGTAAGACGCTTAATGTCCGTGTCGGTTTTTATAACTTTGATCGTGTGAACTACAAACTCTATAGTGATGACGCTGTTCGCCTAGAAGCCTTTAAGGCTGGAGAGTTCGATGCTCTGGTGGAGTACCGCGCCAAGAATTGGGCAAAGAGTTATGTTGGCCCTAGATTTAATGATGGCACTCTAGAAAAGAAAGCTTTCCTCAATCACAACGGCGCAGGCATGCAAGGTTTTGCTATGAATGTACGCCGTCCGATTTTTCAGGACCCGCGCGTGCGACAAGCCTTGGGTTATGCGCTCGACTTTGAGTGGTTAAATCGCCAGCTTTTCTTTGAGCAATACAGTCGAATTAATAGCTACTTTACCAATAGTGATCTGAGCGCCAATTTTGATGGCCCTCGCAAACCCACTGAAGCAGAATTGAAATTACTCAAACCTCTGAAGGCGCAATATCCTAAGTGGGTACCAGATGCGGTTTTTGGTCCAATGCCTCCTGCCCCTTCTCCTGCCGCCCCTGATAGCTTGCGTCAGAACCTGCGCAAAGCAAGAGATTTATTAGCTCAGGCTGGTTGGCAATATCGAGATGGCGCTTTACGCAATATGCAAGGCGAGCCATTCCGATTTGAGATGGTCGAAGATGGTCCATTTTTCTTAAGAGTGATTTCTTCTTATGTGCGTAACTTAGAGAAGCTGGGTATTCAGGTGGATATTCGGACGAGTGATTTTGCTTTGCATCAGAAGCGCATGGATGAATACGACTTCGATATGACTACCATTCGTTTCCCAGACTCACAAAGCCCAGGTAATGAATTGTGGGATCGCTTTGGTAGTCAGGCTGCAAAAGAAAAGGGTTCTGATAATGTGATCGGGGTTCAGTCTCCAGTGGTCGATGCCCTGGTGGATGCAGTTGTCAAAGCGCAAACTCGTGAAGAGTTACGTGCAGCTACTAGAGCTTTAGATCGTGTTCTTTGGAATAGTTATTACGTGATCCCGCAGTGGTACAACCCGACACACCGAATCGCGTATCGTAAAGAGATGCGCTACCCAGAACCTCCTTTGTATTACACCGCCGAATCTTGGATTCTGCTCAATTGGTGGAAAGAAGGGGCGCGCTAATGCAAGGACAAATGTGGTCATATATTTTCAAGCGTGTGCTCTTGATGATTCCTACTTTGTTGGGTGTTTTAACTCTCACCTTTGCAGTAGTGCAATTTGTACCGGGTGGTCCAGTTGAGCAATTGATGTTGGAGCTCAAGGGTAAGGGTGATGCTGCAGTGAGTGGGGCAGAGTCATCTGGTGGCGGCAGCAACTATCGTGGCCGCCAAGGTGTGGATGCCGAGCGCTTAGCTGAGGTAAAGGCTTTATATGGTTTTGATAAGCCGCCAGTGGAGCGTTATTTCATGATGCTCAAGCGTTTTGCCCAGTTTGATCTCGGTCAGAGTTACTACCAACACCAAAGTGTTTGGCAGTTGGTGGTTTCTAAATTGCCAGTATCTATCAGCATAGGTTTATGGACTTTCTTTCTGACTTACTTGGTCTCAATACCCTTGGGTATTGCTAAGGCAGTCAGGGATGGCTCCCGCTTTGATGCGGTGACGAGCACGATGATTTTAGTGGGCTATGCCATCCCGGGATTTGTGTTGGGTGTTCTCTTGCTTGTCATCTTTGGTGGTGGCAGTTTCTTGCAAATCTTCCCACTGCGCGGACTGACTTCAGATAACTGGACTGAGTTGAGCATGATTGGGAAGGTAATGGATTATTTGTGGCATTTGGTTTTACCAATTACCGCTTCAGTTTTAGGCAGTTTTGCAGTGATTACGATGTTGACGAAGAACTCTTTCCTGGAAGAGATTCGTAAACAGTACGTGTTGACTGCGAGGGCTAAAGGCCTCACTGAGAAGCAGGTACTTTGGAAGCATGTCTTCCGTAATGCGCTCTTGCCTCTAGTGACGGGCTTTCCAGCAGCTTTTATTGGCGCCTTCTTTACCGGATCCTTGCTGATTGAAACCCTGTTTTCTTTGGATGGCCTGGGTTTACTGTCTTATGAGTCCGTTATGA
>NZ_NCFJ01000335.1:0-2842 GCF_002281105.1 Polynucleobacter sp. 35-46-11 | reverse complement strand
ATGCCCAGGTGGCGAAATTGGTAGACGCACCAGCTTCAGGTGCTGGCGATCGTAAGGTTGTGGGGGTTCGAGTCCCTTCCTGGGCACCAAATACACCTATAAAGACCTATATGGGGACTAAACAGCCCTTTTTCAATAGGCGATCAAATTCCCATGGTTCTATGCAAGATCTTGGGCTTCATTTCATCCCAAAGACTTTCAAACTCCTCCGCCCTAGCCTCTGATAGCTTAATAAGCTCAAAGAGGCCACTAAAGAAGATAGTCTTTTTGGGCGCTAAGGTCTTTTCAAACTCAGTAAGTCCAACCGGCTTATCGTCAATATCCCGAGTTAATTGAGCTGAACACACAATCGCCTCAGCCTCATCTTGATCGATTACTGCAAACTCAATCAACTGCTGGGATTTGTCAAGGATGACCAAGGTGCCTCTCGCGTAGCAAACCGCCTCATGTTCCTGGACGATATAGGCTAAGAACTGATCTTCCTCATCCTTATCCATGCGCAGATCATCAATGAAAAAGAGGTATTGATCACCACCCCCATTAACCAAAGTAAATACCTTCGGAATCACGCCATGCCCTAAGGCAAGATTGCGGTAATAAGAAGAGAGTTCAACAGCTAGGTTTTCGGCAAAGAGATGCATGATAAGCAAAGAAAAAAGTAGGGGAAATTATTCAGTAAGAATATTTAGTGGCTGTTAATTATTGAGCGTATTGTTTAGAAAAGTCATGGTACGTTCCCAGGCCAATTGTGCGGCAGCCGGGTTGTACTGCAATGGAGGCAGACCTCTCGAATCTGACCTAGGATTGGCAAATGCATGCTTAGCATCATAGCGCTGGAAATCATACGAGACACCGGCTACCTTGAGCTTTTCCTCAAGTTGATCAACGCCAGCGATGGAGAAAAAATCATCATGAAGAGCCCAATGAGCCAACATTGGTTTTTTAATGGCTGCAGCATCAACATACTCTAATGGAGGGTAGCCATACCAAACCACTGTTCCATCAGACTCAGGAACCAGTTCAGCAGATAAGACTGTAAGCGCACCACCCATACAAAAACCCGTGACAGCAACCTTATTACTACCAGTTTGCTTAAGATACTGAACGGCACCTCGAATATCTTGGCTAGCAGCATCTGCAAAATTAAGATCATTCATTAGATGTTCGGCTTCATTTGCCTCTAGAGCAAGTTTGCCGCGATAAAGATCTGGAACCAAGGCGCGATAGCCTGAATCCGCCAAACGATTGGCGACATTTTTAATCTCATCATCCAAGCCCCACCATTCTTGGATCACAACTACGCCAGGGGCATTTTTTGCATCTACCGGCTCAACTAAATACGCGCTACTAGATTTGCCATCAGGTCTTTGAAATGTGATCATCACAATCCTTCTTTAAAAAATTGGGTTTACTTCGCTTGTTTGTAAGTGTGAATATAGCCCACCAACCAGAATGTAAGCAAGCCGCATAAAGCCGCTCCATAGCCAACCAGGTTGTAGTGCTCCATCTTGCCATCACTGCCAATGGTCACGACTACTCCAGCAATCACAGAGGCCAGACCAGATGCCAGCATCTGCACTGAACCTACTAGACTCATAAAAGTCCCCCGAATTTTGGCATCAACTACTTGACTGACGATCGCCATCGCCGGAATCATGCGCCCCGATACTAAGACAAAAAATGCAGTTGAATTAATTAGCACTACCCAGAGTGGAACTGGCATGAGGTTCGTTGTCACTAGTAAAGGTACTAGGCTAATCACAGCGAGCAATCTAAATACCTTGACCTTGCCGTAACGATCAGCCAGATGACCAATCAAACGAGAGCTCATGAGCGTAGCTAAGCCACCACATAAGTAGATTAAAGAAATATAGGAGTTATCAATCCCCACATTGGACGTGAGATAGAGGGCGATATAAGGAATCACGGAAAATCCGGTTAACATAATCAACGCCATAAAAATAAATGCACGCAGATGCTGATGAGCAACAAAGATGTTCCAGATTTGACTGAGACGACTACCCTCATGAGAATGCCCCAGATGCCCAGAGATCTTATGGATATTGCGATAGCCTAAATATAAGATGAGGCTTGATATCAAGGCGATAAAGATAAATGGGGCACGCCATCCTAATGAAGGAATGTTATTCGCCAGAAATAAACTTAAGGGAACTCCAGCTACTGTCGATACAGAGAATGCCGACATCACCGTCCCCAAAGCCTTGCCTCTGCGTTCGAACGGAATGGAATCTGCAATGATGGTTTGGACCAATGAACCCAAGATTCCACCAAACGCACCTGCAAATGCTCGTGCAATAAATAGTGAATGGTAATCAGGTGCTAATCCACAAACCAAGGTGGCAATAATGAAGCAGAAATACAAACTCAACAGCAGCACTCTTCTCTCGAAACGATCAACAAAGTAGGTAGCAAAGACGCCGGCAATCGCTGCGGCAAAAGTATAGGAGGAGAGCAGTAAGCCAAACTCATGCGTATTGATGTTGAACTCTCGAATAAATTCGGGTCCCAAAGGCATCATGATCATGAAGTCCAGGATATGCGTGAACTGAATTCCGGCAAGAGAGAATAAGAAAAAACGTTCTTTACTCTTTTCGCTTGGCATGTGATGCTCGGTCAAGGGTTTCTTTACATGAAATTAGAGATGTGCCATTATCAACCCACCAAGATATCAATGCCTGAGCCCCACCCTAAAGTACTCATGAACAACATCATCGACGCCTTCTCTAATTTCCCTTTCCTACTATTAGTGCGAGATAGCGCCTGGGGAATCATTTGCCTTATTTGCATCTTAGTTTTTCATGGAAGTGCTATTAACCATGTC
>NZ_NCFJ01000038.1:0-16218 GCF_002281105.1 Polynucleobacter sp. 35-46-11 | reverse complement strand
CCTCCCCGCATGGCGGTTTGGATAACCTGGTCAGGTCGGGAACGAAGCAGCCAAACCCAATTCTGTCAGTGCCGGGGGTCGGGCTCGTCCACCTTCCCTTTAGATTTTTCTTAAGCAAGTTGCTCAAATGGCAACATTTATTACCTTATTGGCAACATCACAGATTTTTACGAGAAGTACTCGCAATTTAAGGTTGATGGGTTAATAACCAATCCTTTAGGGCCAGATCAATTTTTGTCTGCCACCCTGATCCAGCAGCTTTAAATTGCTCAATGACTTCCGCTGACAAACGAATGGTTGTTAACTTCTTTGGATGCTTGCTGACACTTCCGACGGGTCTGCCACGAAGCTTCTTGGCAAAAGCCTCTCGACCCTCTCTTTCGGAAACGACCTCTCCGTCTATGGACCAAACACCGCGCTTTAAATCCTCGGCCGTTACTTCAGGGGCATCATCAGGGTCGATCCATTCCCTGGCTATATTCTTTGTTTTCACGTTCATTTGCATTCCTCATCGATATGATTCTCTTCCTGGATCCTCGTGGGGTCCACACCACCACTGTCAATCGACCATCTAGAAATCCCAAAGTAATAAATCGAGATTCACCATAGCTTTGACGCAAGTCTGGAGATGTGTGAATGGTTCCACTGAAAATCTCTCCAGCACGAGCAAAATCTAGACCACGTTCTAAAAGAGTTTGAAAGCGCTTTTGCGAATCAAACTCTATCAACTCATTTAATTGTAGTAACAATTTATTCATCATTCAAGTAATTATTTGTAGCTACAAACAATTAAAGAATGCGGAGCACTCTTAGGATGCCCCAAATCATCCAAATGATCAGCAGTACAAGCACTACACGGGAATCCATCACCAATCGAAACAATCGTTGCTGCTTATGTATACATTCAATAGCTTGGTGCATGCTAAATCCCTCGGTAATCAGAAAGATTTAGCGTAGAGGCTTTGAAGATGAAATAACAGGGATGGGAGATGATTTGGGTGTAGGAAATGGATGGGTTAAAGGTCAGAATATGAGCCAGTCTTGTTATGTAATAGTATGAAATAACATAAATACCAATATCAATAGATCTATTTCATGAGTAAGCCATGCCCCTTCTGCACTCTGCCAGCCGAGCGAATAATTGACTCGAATGAATTTGGCGTGACGATTCGGGATGGCTATCCTGTTTCACAAGGACAGACTCCGCTACTTCAGGCTTGCCCTGCGGATCTTTTTTTTGGTTGGTGACCAAGAATTCCTTGGTCTCTAGAGCAACCTTGAGGTATTCGTCGGTAGCGGCTCTAAAGTTATCGGCACCATCCTCTTTGCTAAAGATATAGGTAAGGCTATAAATTAAGTTATCGCCATCTTCGCCATCAACCGTGACGGTATTTACCTCATCGTTATCCACCACCCGTAAGCCTCTACTAAATTCTGGCTTTTCTCCATCTACCCAACTCATATCGAGCCTATCGATATCAAAGCGCAGACTACGAAACAAGTTATTGACCGTAAACCGAGCTCCACCTAGGTATGTGTAATTACGCATAAGACCTCCAAATGAATTGATTAATCTTTATAAGCAAATTATCAAGACTGAGAGGCTCAAATATTGAGCTATGTGCTGCTAATCTAATTAATCTTGTGGAGCGGAAATTAACCTAGGGGTCGGGCTTGTCCACCTGTCCCAATAAATATGATGTGTGTCTGTTGCCTATTTTTATTTGATCTTGCTATTTTTTAGCACAATCATGCTATTATTTAGCAATGTCTTTATCAAGCGCTCTTTTTTCACCCAGCCAAAGCCTAGTTTTAGGCTGGGTCTTTGGCCATCCAGAACGAGAATTTCATTTGAGTGAATTATTGCGCCTGACTAAGTTGAGTAGCGCATCACTGCAGAGAGAGCTAAACCGACTTTCAGAAAGCGGGATTATCAGCTCAACAAAGCTTGGAAACTTAAGAATTTTTAAGGCCAATCAAAGCTCACCTATCTATAAAGAGCTTCATAGCCTTGTAAAAAAGACATTGGGCATTGATCACGAAATCAATGTTGCTTTATTACCATTGCATCAAGACTTACAACACGCATTAATCTACGGTTCAATTGCTAAAAATACCGATACAGCAAGTAGTGATATTGACCTTCTTTTAGTCGGAAAGAATTTGCGTCTTAGTAAAATACTGGATCTACTCACCCCAGTTGAACATAAGTTAGGACGAAAAATTAATCCCACCTGCTACACACCAAAAGAGTTTGAGAATCGTCGCGCAGAGCGAAATTCATTTGTGAATAAAGTGTTGGGACTACCTACCATCTCAGTGTATGGTGCCTTAATTGACTAATCAAAATTTAGATAATTTAGTCAAAATTGGTCAACTTAAATCTGAGCCTTCCGAAGAAATTGAAGTACTTAGGATGCTTGAGATTTCCCATAGACGTTTACTAGACTCCGGGATCGCAGAGGTGTCTATAGAGGGTCGATTTACGTCTGCCTACAATGCCGCTCATGGTGCGGCACTTGCTGCCCTACGCTGGCATGGGTATAGAAGTGAAAATCGGTTCATGGTATTCCAATGTCTCGGTGACACGCTAGGCTGGCCCACTAATAAATGGCGAGTTTTTGATGCAGTTCATCAAAAACGCAATTTGGCTGAGTATGAAGGCTATCTGGAGATTGAAGAGTCAACCATTGACGAGCTACGTGACCTAACGGCATCTTTAATTAAGGATGTTGAGGCACTCATCAAGGCACAATAGCTATCTAACCAAACGTTACCTAAAGAAGCCCTCATGCCCCAAGCCATTATTTTCGATGTAGAAGCAACCGATAAAAACGATGCCGTCATTATTGAGGCCGCCTCTTTAGACGTCACCTCGATCAATCCTCTTGCAGTGGGCAATCCTTGGGTGCAGCGTTATAACCCTGGTAAACCAATTAGCTTGGGTGCTTTAGCAACTCACCACATCATGGATGAGGAATTGGTTAACTGCCCCGCTAGCACTTCATTTAGATTACCCGCTGGTACTAAGTACATCATCGGTCATAGCGTAGATTTTGACTGGGAGGCTATTGGTAAGCCCGAGGTCAAGCGTATTTGCACTCTTGCTCTCGCTCGTAGCCTTTGGCCTGACTTGGATAGCCATACCCAAAGCGCTCTGCTCTATTACTTTGAACGAGCAACTGCTAGAGAGCAATTGCGTGATGCCCATAGTGCATTGGCAGATGTATGGATCTGCTCCAAGATTCTGGGGCAGATCATTGATCGCCTGCACCCCGCTTCTTTAGATGCTTTATGGGAAATGTCTGAGAAAGCCCGCATTCCGACGATCATGCCTTTTGGCAAGCACAAAGGTGAACTGATTAGTCAGGTGCCATCTGACTACAAGCAATGGATGCTCCGCCAGGAGAATGTTTCCGAATACCTTCGTAAGGCCTTGCAGGCTTAAGTTTTATATGTTCTGGTGGCCTTAGTGCTGCTTATGTGATGAAGTCACTAGCTTTTCTGTATAGGCAATCGCTACAGCTGACAACACAAAGGTAATGTGGATTAAGGTTTGCCACATTAAGGTTTTTTCATCATAGGAAGCTGCATTAATGAAAGTCTTCAGCAAATGGATTGATGAGATACCAATGATGGCGGTTGCTAGCTTTACCTTGAGTACACCGGCATTCACATGGGATAGCCATTCTGGTTGATCTGGATGGTTTTCTAATTCCAAACGAGAAACAAAGGTTTCCCATCCACCAACAATGACCATGACCAATAGATTAGAGATCATCACTACGTCGATCAAGCCAAGCACTACCAGCATTAAGGCAGTTTCAGTCATCGACTTATCTGCCATCATGCTAATGAGATGAACCAGCTCTAACCAGAACTGCCAAACGTATACGCCTTGCGCAACAATGAGGCCGATATAGAGCGGCGCCTGCAACCAGCGGGACATAAATATCCAGCGTGGTAGTGGGCGTAGTTTTTTATCTATGTAGGTTTGCTTGTCATCGATCATGTCTGGATTTTATCCACATTTATGACATTTTTATAATCTCATTACACCTATCTTGTGTAGGGTAATTCTGATGACTTTTGCCTTTGCTAGGGAATAAGGAATCCGTGATTTCCTTATTCCCCTTCCAGGCAGCTGCTGCTTGTTCTGTTTTTTATTTAATTCCGTTTTACTTCTGCTTCTACCGCTCTTTTCTTACTGATACTTGCGGCTAAATACTTGTGTATTGCTACGCTCGTTACGCTTGGTGCTTTTCAGTACTGCGCAGTAAGACAAGATCATGATGATTGCGAGTGAGATGCCGTTGAAGTTATTTAATAGTTCCATTTGATTTCTCCTGGTGTGTATCTACGTTAATTAGGTTTTGCTTGTTTTCTACTTCTGTTTTGTTGCTATGTGTTCAGAATATTGGCTTACTGGCTCACGAAATGAGCTAGTAAAATTAGCTGTGTTATTTGTTGTTTTTTATTCATCTTTTTCATCTTTTTTTGCTTGTTCTTTAATAGCTCTTTAGCGCACTACTGGCAGCTCATCCCACTGCGTGGTGTAGTTCGGCGATCTATTGCCTGATCGCATTTGCCAGTCTTGCTTAGTTCCAGATGCGGCGGTTTTGATAGCGGCATTACCAAAACGGGTATTGATCGAGTCCATGGCCTTCATGAGTCCAGCAGACTTGCCTTTGACTTCCATGTCATCAAATAGTGATTGCTGCATGGTGGGTTTATCAGCCAAGAGATTGAGAATGACGCCTGCTTTTTTGTACTTAAAGCCTGTCTTGTAGATTTGCTTTAAACCTTTTAATGCGGCGCTAGTGAGCGTTAAGGTGTTATCACTAGGATCACTCAGAACCACTGTGATGCTTTGGTGATGTTGTGGCTCAAACGGCTTATGTGGGTTGGTTTGCACAAAAATAGTGAGCGCGCCCGTGACTGACTTTTGGCTTCTGAGTTTCTCGGCACCTCTTGCAGCATGGGTGGCGACAGATTCAGCCAACTCTTCCATGGAGGTCACTGGCTTACCAAAACTTCTTGAAGAAATAATCTGTTGTTTAGCTGGAGCCACTTCTTCGAGCTGCAGACAAGATACGCCACGCAACTCGTAGCAAATACGCTCAATCACCACACCAAATTGTTGGCGCATCGCTTGTGGTGATACTTGCACTAGATCAAAGACGCTATTGATCTTAAGCTCTTTGAGTTTCTTGGCAGTCTTACCACCAATACCCCACACCTCACCTACTGCTGTCTCCGCCATCCATTGATAAAGCGCTTCTTTGGACATGGAGCTGATATCACACACGCCAGCAAACTGGGGGTGCTTTTTAGCTAAGTGATTAGCTAACTTAGCGAGCGTCTTGCTGGCACCAATGCCAACACATACAGGCAAGCCTGTTGTGTCTTTAACGTCTTGCTTAATAATTTGACCTAAGCTAGTTGGGTCAGCATATTGCTTGAGCACCGTCTCGATTTGCAGAAAGCTCTCATCAATACTGTAGACCTCGAGATTGGGCGTGAACTTTCTTAAGACTTCGACTACCCTACCGCTCATATCACCATACAAGGTGTAGTTTGATGAATAAGCTTGGATGCCATGCTGCTTAGCCAGATCTTTCATCTGAAACCAGGGTGTACCCATCTTCACGCCCAGCGCTTTGACTTCAGCACTACGCGCTACTGCGCAACCATCGTTATTAGAGAGTACTACCATGGGTACACCCTCTAGCTTGGGTGCAAACACACGCTCGCAAGAGACGTAGAAGTTGTTCACATCCACGAGTGCGAAAAGTTGATTGGTTTGGCCGGCCTGATTAATGGTACTCATATCGATTTACCGTTTCTGCTACTGGCGTGGCTATATCTGCGCACTACTCCAACCACCACACCCCAGATTTGGAGCTGGCTGTTCTCATTAAAAGTAATGGGCTGGTAGTTTGGGTTCTCTGGCTGGAGCTCGGTTTTGCCACGCAACTGATAGAGGCGCTTGATGGTGTACTCGTCATCCACTACAGCAACAACGATGTCTTTATGTTTTGGTTTGAGGGCTTTATCGACCACCACCTTGTCGCCGTCACAAATACCCGCACCCATCATCGAATCACCCTTTACGGTGAACATGAAGGTGGCTGGCTTGTTTTGAACGAGGTAGCTGTTGAGATCCAACCCTTCCTCAGCGTAATCGGCTGCTGGACTCGGAAATCCCGCAGAAATACGGTGACTCAGAAGCTTAAACTCATAGGCGCCATGAGCAGCTAAGGCTTGTGGGGCCTGGCTTAAGGTCGCTTTTGAGGGGGTCATCTGAGTCGTCATAGGTATTAATATACTGTATGTTTATACAGTATATGAAAAAACCTTAAAAATGACGCTCTTTTTGTTGCTTTTGAGCTATTTGCCTAAATATTGAGCAATAAAAAACCACCCGAAGGTGGTTAATACAACTGGGTTAGCTGGCGGATTGCTAGCAAAAGGCAAATGCCAAAATGGCTGGATCATCCAGGAAAGCATTCGAGGTATAGATGCTTGCCCGATAAAACCAGACATGCCCTACTTCGATGATCTCCGCCAAACGGTTCATGACCCTTAAACGTCACTCATGAAGTCGCCACCACCACTGTCATCCCAAGAACTTGCGCCACCATCATCCCAGGAGCTGGCATCACGTACACCAAAGTTAGGATCTAACGATGCTGGACCACCTACTTGGTTCATGTTGGAGTTCGCATTGTGGTCAGCGTTTGAATGGCCACCATCGCGCCCACCCATGAGATTGCTTGCTAATGCTTGACCAGCATACATACCGGCACCTAATGCAGCACCAGTAGCTAAACTACCCATCAAGCCACTGCCCATGCCACCAGCTGGCGCTCCAGGATATCCAGGATTGCCAGGGCCACCGGGACCACCTGGGTAACCAGCTGGGCCACCTGGAGTTCCAGGATAACCGGCGCTTGGAGCGTTATAGACCTGCACCGCTTCAGCCTTACGACGCTTCATCACAATCATGACGCCAATGATCAGGATGGCAATCAAACCCCAGAAGAGCGGATTGCTAAAAATGGATGTCTGACTAGCAGCAGGTGTAACTTGAGTGCTAGCTAATTGCATCTGGAGTTTTTGTACAGACTCAGGTTGAGCAAACGGCAAACCGGGTGCTAAGTTTTGCGCTTTGATGAAATGATTACGCGCTGCTTCTAACTTACCCTCTTTCAGGTAAAGCTCAGAAGCTACGTAGTGCGCTTTAGCGCTATTAGGATGGTTTTGTAGAACCTCTTTCATCATGGCATCGGCTTTAGCCATCTGCCCAGATTGCACCGCTTGATACACCTCGGGCAAAGTTGCCTCGGCAAATGCTGCGTTGCTAGTTAACAGTACCGCTGCTGCGAATACGCCAACAAATAAATTAATTACTTTACGAATTGTCATCAGGACTCCTTGTAGGATATTTCGTGTGAACTTCATTATCCCTAGTTTGGGGATTATTACTATTCCCTACCTATATAGGGTCTTTAGGATGGATTTCAAGGGGCCCTGGGGCTAGATTACTTCCTTGAGATCGCCCTTTGAGGAGATCAAAAAGGCTTTATTTGGTTTATCTTTGCGAATGCGTCCCAACTCAGCCTGGTAACCCTTCAATTGCTTGCGATACTTCTCATACCTCTCATCACCCTCTTCAGGAATGGTGAGCTTGTAATCAAGAATGGCTAGATGGTCCTCAAACTCTACTAGGCGATCCATGCGGTAGCTTCTGCCTTGCTCATCAGCAATATCGATTTCATTCCAAGCTTGAACCCACTGGTTTTCAGTGAGGTACTTTTGGAGCGCTTGTGTATTCATCACAACCTGAACGCGCTCAGTCAGTTTTTTGGCCTGCTCTTGATCGATGTTGAGCCAATCCATCAATTCTTGCTCGCTTGGCATTTCTGTCTTTACCTGCGTACCTGAGTGCACAGTTAAGAACTCTAGCAATTTATGGAAATGCGTTCCTTCTTCCAAAATCTCTGGATCGGGTTGCTCTACCGCTTGCGCCTGCTCTTTTGCTTTTGCAGCAATCGCTAGTGCGCCACTTTCAATATCGGCAATTGTTTCTTGATGAGATTGTTTGGCCGCATCCCATGACAATTGGAAATGATTTATCTGAAATGGCTCACTACCATTGGAATTCACCTTCTCCTGTTCTTGAGGTGGCAGTTCTCCTAACTGGGTAGCGTCCAAGGTCTCCATCCCTGCCGCAAGCGCTCTGCCATACCAAGATTTTTGACTAATGCCGTCCTTGATATGAGATTGGACGCCACTAATCCATAAGCCTTGCTGTGCGCGAGTCATCGCTACGTACAGGACGTTCCAATTTTCATTCTCACTAACTTCATTCTCTTTTGCGTAGATTGCTGCACGCTTCTCTGTCAAAGACTTTGCGGTATACAGAGACAGATGGCTTGGACTCGTCTCATCTGGAGACCAATCAAGTAGTACGCCACGATTGGGTGCTTTCCACTCTGTATGGTTGGCATCGAGCATGATCACAAATGGCGCCTCTAAACCTTTAGCCCCATGAATAGTCATTAAGCGCACGCACTTATGTTGGTCTTCCTCCGACATCTCGCTATCGAGATCCACCTCACCAATGTCGTCGTCAGCCTCAGCCTCTACATCGCCCTCATCCGGGGTCTCGTCATCATCACCCCGACGCATCGCATTAATCTCTTCGATAAAGCGACTCAAGCTCGGATAGCGACCACCATCTTGATTTAAGGCAAGCTCCAAGAAGGCATCTAAATTAGCCAACACCTGCGCACGTGCTAAATTTTGGGAGGCCACTGCATAACTGACTCGTAAATTACTCTCTTGATAAATGAGATCAAGCAAGTCGTGTACGGGCAATACTTCACCTAGACCTCTCCAACGCTCTAAATAGCGTGCTGCCTTTTGTATAGGGGCATCGAAGCTACTCTGTAAGGCATCCCACCAAGATGATTTGGTTTGAGTTTGGCTTTCGCTTTGACTGTAACTGTCGCCCACATGGCTGCTGAGCTCCTGCATTTGCTGCTCGGTAAAGCTAAAGATGGGACTGCGCAACACTTGCGCTAGTGGCAAGTCGTGCCTTGGGGATACCAAGACAGTGAGCAAGGCAATTAAGTCGTCGATCTCTAAAGTATTCAGGAGGCCGCCTAAGCGAGAACTATCGTAAGCCAAGCCTGCTTCGCGCAGTGCTCGCTCAAATTGCGGCAAGTAGGCGCGGCG
Organism: Polynucleobacter sp. 35-46-11; assembly: GCF_002281105.1. Lineage (NCBI taxonomy): Bacteria > Pseudomonadati > Pseudomonadota > Betaproteobacteria > Burkholderiales > Burkholderiaceae > Polynucleobacter > Polynucleobacter sp. 35-46-11. The sequence goes on along the minus strand of NZ_NCFJ01000038.1, from coordinate 6,975 downwards.
CTTGACGAGCAATATAAAGTCACTAGCTCTTGCTGGGCGCCAGCACTCTTTGCCATCTTTTTTATCAATTACTTGGCGCGTTGTCAGAACATGATGAATCAAGCGGCTTACTTGTTGACCCTCCCAATAGCGCTGTTGCACTCCGACAGTCAACCCTGAATCCTCAATAGGATTATCTAGAGCGCTACCAGTGCGCTCAGCTTGATCCTGCTCTGTACGCTCAATGAGTGGCAATAACATCGCCTCGCCCTTGGCGGCAAACTCCTTCTCAGCAATACCCTCTAATGGTGCTTTCCAGTCAGTATCTTGCTTGGCAAATACATAGCTCGGTGGAACTGCATCCGTTAAAAAGATATCGTTCACCGCATCATTAATTGCATGCGCATTTCTGCGGGTGGTGTTCTTTTCCAAATACTTCGCCTGCAGAGTCGACTCCAGGAAAGTAGTTGCACTAGTGAACAATCTTGGGTCAGCGCGGCGGAAGCGATAGATCGACTGCTTGGGATCTCCGACAATAAAGACGCTTGGACGAGAGCCGTCTTGTCCATAACCCTCCAGCCAAGAACGCAAAATCTGCCATTGCAGTGGATTGGTGTCCTGAAACTCATCAATCAGAATGTGACTGTACTTCGCATCTAGTCTTGCTTGCAGGTAAGCGGCATTAGCCGGATCGGCCATCAACTGGCTCACGCCAATTTCTAGGTCATCAAAGTCACGTACACGCATCGACTCTTTAGCTTTTTGCATATGACCTAGCATTGCTTCGCTCATCGCAAACCAAGCGGCATTGACCGCATAAGCATCTTGATCATTTTTCCAGGAGAACCATGCCTCATATGCATCAACCCAAGCATTACGAATGGAGGTGATCTGCAACGGGTCGCCACCAGTCGCAGCCAGATAATCCCGCATAGGTACCGACATCGTCGCAATATCTTTTAGTGGTGTCAGAGTCTTGGTTAAGAAGTAGCTTTGCCATTGATCCGCAATCTCCATCACGGAGCCACCTGCCGCATGAAGTGCAATGACTCTCTGAATAAATGGCGCACTTTTCTTTTGACCAGGGGTGCCATTACTAAAGCACTCAAGCATCACTTGTAAATCTTCTTTAGTGCCAGGGCGTCGCCAAAATTCTTCTAGCGGGTTTGGCAACGATAAATTGGGTAAGCATTGTGCTAAAGCGTCGACTGGACTAATGCCCTTAGCTTTACAAGAAGCCAAGAAGAATGTCCAAGCACCTCTTTGCTTAAAGAGGCTGTAATTACCCATCAAGAACTTGTCAGTCTCAAAAGCGCCAAACTCTTTGAGTAAAACGTCATAGTGTTTTTTCAGATCAGCAGGTAAATCGCCCCACCAATCTTGCATGCACTCTTCTTGTAGGCGCTTGGCATCTTCACGGAGATTAAATCCAGGCTGGACTTCTGCGGAGATTGGCGCCGCTCCGAGAAGTCTACCGAACCACCCATGGAAGGTATCAATCACAATCGATTGGGGGCTCATTAATACCTTCAGATACAGCGCCCTTGCTTGCGGTAGCAACTTCTTCGCTTCCGCATCGTTCAATCCTCTCATTGTGAGCTCATGAATGAGTTGCTCATCAGTCATTTGAGAAAACTGTTCCAGCAAGCCGTATAGGCGGTCGCGCATTTCTTGGGCGGCTTTACGGGTAAAGGTCAGCGCCAAGATCTCTTGAGGTTTAGCGCCAGCGAGCAATAGGCGCACCAGGCGTGCGACCAAGAGCCAAGTCTTGCCGCTGCCCGCACAAGCGGAAACAATCACTGAGTTATGCGGGTTGCAGGCTACGGCGTAATCAAACTTATCGCTCACCACATCCCCTTTCTGCAAATGCCCCTGGCTTCGCAATACTGGCAAACGCTATCCGGTGCAAACGCTTTCATAGGTTTGCGTGCCCATAAGACTTCTAAATCCTCATTGAGTTGTTCTGAAAATTGCCCCATCATCTCTGGCATTTGTTCAACTGGATGAGCCCTCACAATCTTGTCATCGGCTTTCTTAAGATCTGCTTTTAATGACACCCATTCAGCTTGCTCGATGGTGCGGCCAGGAAGATGTGCTGCAACGGCATTCTCATTGACGGCGCGGGCGTAGATTAGCAATTGAGGATCATCCAAGAGATGATCTGCCCGCTTCTTGATTTTGGCGATACCTTGGTTCTTGTAATCAATGACTGCTGCGGCAGTGGAATTACTGACGTTCACGTCAAAGCGGTCAGCCCGTCCCGCAATCTCAATTTCTCTTTGCACGCCATCGGGATCAGTCAGCATCACCATAAATCCAACTGGCAACTCTGCATCGTGATACTGCCAACCTTCAGCCTCGCGCTTGAGTTGCCAATCTACAAAGCTAGGAATCTGCTTTTGCCAATCACGCAAAGTACCGGTGACTCTGGCATCACCCTTAATCAAGCGCTCAAACTCTTTTTCTGAATGCTTGATGAGATGCTCTTGCATCCACTCACGACGAGCATCCTCACCTTCATGAATCCTTGAATGGGTTTTTTGCTCTTCTGTTTTTAATGCTTGGAAGAAGTTCTTTGACAAGGCGTGCAAAACCTGCCCTGCCAATGAAGCATCAAAGCCTTCTTCGAATTCTTTTGCCTTACGTAAACCCAAGATACTTCGGACGTAGTAACGATAAGGACAATCTCTTAATGCTTTGTAAGCACTAGGAGACATACTAATCGGCAATGCAATCTCAGGGTTAACGGTTGTGACCGCTTCTTGCAATGGGTCAGATTGGTTTGAATGCGTATCGGGCTTCGCCTCCAATATTGGCCAATCTGGCAATTGCGTGCGTAAGCGACTAATCCAGGCTGATGGCCTGAGAGGTTCGCCGCTTTTGCTTTTACTCTGCCAAAGCAAATCGACTTGCGGACAAGAAATCAGTAATTGCGAGAGATCTCTAGCCTGCTGAATATATTGCGCTGTAACGGTTGAGGCTTTTAATAAGCGATTGAGCGTATCCGAGAAAAATAATGGTGGCTCAGAAAACGCTGGCAACTGTTGCTCATCGCAACCCACCAAGACAACGGCATCAAACTCTCGCAAACGTGTTGAGCTTAGCGGCAAGATACTTAAAGTTGCTTGCGCTTGCTGACCCACCTCTTGATAGGAGGCCTCCTCAATTACCGTCTTGAGTAAGCTCAGCCACTCTGGCAAACGCATAGCGACCTGCCGATAGACACCCGCACCTAAATCAAAAGTCTTGAGCACTTCAAGTAATTGCTTACCAGCGGAGTCTTTTTCAAGTTGCTGCGCCATGCCCATCTCTTGCAGATTAGCTTGCAGGAGTACATAAGCATTTTCACAATCGAGTTTGAGCTCCAACCACTGCGCATGATGTCGTTGCAATAAAGTGAGCAACTCCAAGAGTGATTCATGGGGCACACTGCCACGCGATGATGAATAGGCATTGGCTCGTTCAATCGCAATTCGAAAGGTTTCCCAACCTGACTTTGCTTGGCTTGCAATCAGAATATCTTCAAGCTGAGCAATGAGGCTGACACAAGCCTCCGATGGCTTTTGTAAGGTATGGGCAATATCAAAAAAGGGATTTTGTAAAAACTCCAGCAAGGCACTTGCACTCGGTCCCTCTTTAGGCGAGCGAATTAACTCCAACCAACTATTGAGCGATGCTGCGGCGCGGGTAGTTGAAAGCTTCCAACCGGTCTCGTCACGAATACGCAGATTTGGTCCAAAGCGTGACAGCAATGCGCGCGCCCTTCTTGCAGCTAAACGATCTTGTGCAACGAAAGCGATGTTGGTCTTGCCTGCAATTAAATGCGCCTCAATCGATTTGGCTGCTGCCCAAGCCAATTCTTCAAATCGTCTAGCCGCCAATAACTTCCATCCATCATGGAAGCTTGCTTGAATGTTGTGATCCACCAGGATCTGCTGTTCGCTATCTACTGGTTTGAGCTGCCCTTCGGCATCTTGCCCAGTTAGCGCCTCAGACCACAGCGCCACTAAATGCCAATCCATTCCAATATTCACTACAGGTGCAAATTGTGAATACTCATTTAAATACCGAGACATCATCTCTTGATCAATCGGCTTGGGATCAGCAGTCTCCACCCAAATCAAAGGTCTTGCCACAGCTTGATTGGTATTTGCAGCCTGAAGATGGGCAGCCAATGCGAAATGCTTACGCATGACAGGATCACCAGGACTACTGAGGAAACGCCAGAAGGCCAATAAAACAGTGGATTCTTGATCAACGACCTTACGAGATAAGCCAACATAGGCTTTAGCGATCGCTTGATCCAACAGTGTTTCTACTTGTTTTACCCACAACTCTGAATCGAGGGTTTGGTTTTGTACTAAGGCATTGATTTCGCTTTGCATCAGTGGCACAACTGCCTCTGACAAGGAATCGCATGCATCGATCACTGCCTGCGCCAAACCCCAAGCCCCCGCTTCACTCTCGGCCTTAAACCAGCTTTGCAATATTTTGTGTTTACGCAGGTTGATATAAACAGATAACCAACGCTCTAGATCTGTTTGCTTTTTGGGGAATTTCCATGCGCCTGGTGCTGCCTCTAGCCAGTCGTTAAAACTCATGACTTGCGGTAGGAAAGCAATCTGATTTGGCAGATCTTGAGGTCGATGCTTTTCTAGGGCAGTCCTCACCCCCATTAATGGGCCTGCAGTACTCAGAACCACCAAGGGGCGCTGGTTCGTTTGCACCGCACAACTCCAAATACCCTCGGCGAGTGACTTCAGAGCGCTGGCATTGGGCGCTATTGCCCAAGCATGTGGCTGCTTTAGATCATTCAGGATTGGAAATGGGTGCGGCATTGAGGGTGGTTCTGGGGCTGGTTTTTTAGTATTTAGGCAGAAAGTGTGGCTTATTGCTAATATAAGCGTTGTAGCGCGATAACTATATAAAACTAAATAAGACTAATTAAGGAATTTTCATGAGTGCCGGCATCAAATATGTAACTGACGCTTCTTTCGAGCAAGACGTTCTAAAGTCCGATAAACCTGTTCTCCTCGACTTCTGGGCTGAGTGGTGTGGTCCTTGCAAGATGATCGGTCCTATCCTTGAAGAGCTGGCTGGTGAATACGGCGACAAGATCCAAATCGCTAAGATGAACGTGGATGAGAACCAAGGCGTTCCTGCCCAGTTCAATATCCGCGGCATCCCAACATTGATCCTCTTTAAGAACGGCACTGTTGCTGCTCAAAAAGTAGGCGCTTTGGCAAAATCCCAGTTGACTGCGTTTATTGATAGTCATCTGTAAATAGTCCTAGATCACAGGTTCACTGCGTGAGCCTGTGGTTTTCAGCAGTTTTTAGTGTAGTATCTATTTCAACGCACTTTCAGTGCCCCGATTTCTAGCAATTTCCTCCCCCCTTCTTTTTAGCAAATACTCCCAAATTCTGTTTTCCCAATCTGTCTGATGTCCATCTAGACAGCAATACCCCAAAACACATCTACATCCTTATCTACACCCGAGAACCACATGCAATTATCTGAACTCAAAGTACTCCACGTATCCGCCCTGCTTGAAATGGCAGCTAGCCTGGAGATTGAAAATACCCAACGTATGCGCAAACAAGAGTTGATGTTTGCCATCCTCAAAAAGCGCGCTAAAGAAGGTGAATCTGTTTTCGGTGACGGCACTTTGGAAGTATTGCCTGACGGCTTTGGTTTCTTGCGCTCCCCTGATGCCTCTTACATGGCTTCTCCGGACGATATCTACATCTCTCCTGCACAGATCCGCCGCTTTAACCTGCATACTGGTGATAGCGTTGAAGGCGAAGTTCGTACCCCTAAAGATGGCGAGCGCTATTTTGCGTTAGTCAAAGTAGACAAGATCAACGGTTTGGCTCCTGAAGCCTTAAAGAACCGCATCATGTTCGAGAACTTAACTCCTTTGCATCCAAATCGCGTCATTCAGTTAGAGCGTGACATCAAAGCCGAAGAGAATTTAACTGGCCGCATCATCGATATGATCTCCCCGATAGGCTATGGCCAGCGTGGCTTGATCGTTTCTTCACCGAAGTCCGGTAAGACTGTAATGATGCAGCACATCGCTCATGCGATCTCTGCGAATAATCCGGATGCGATCTTGATCGTGTTGTTGGTCGATGAGCGCCCTGAAGAGGTTACTGAAATGCAGCGCTCTGTGCGCGGTGAAGTCGTTGCCTCTACATTTGATGAGCCAGCTGTGCGTCACGTACAGGTTGCCGAGATGGTGATTGAAAAGGCTAAGCGTTTGGTTGAGATGAAAAAAGACGTCATCATCTTGCTTGACTCGATTACCCGCCTTGCTCGTGCTTACAACACCGTAATCCCTTCATCTGGAAAAGTACTCTCCGGCGGTGTGGATGCAAACGCATTACAGCGTCCAAAACGTTTCTTCGGTGCCGCACGTAACGTGGAAGAAGGTGGCTCACTCACCATCATCGCTACTGCCTTGATTGAAACTGGTAGCCGCATGGATGACCTCATCTACGAAGAGTTCAAAGGCACAGGTAACATGGAAGTACACCTTGAGCGTCGTTTGGCCGAGCGTCGTGTTTACCCATCGATTAACCTCAACAAGTCTGGCACCCGCCGTGAAGAGTTGCTGGTTAAAGCTGAAAACCTCCAGAAAATCTGGGTTTTACGTAAATTATTGGCCGATATGGACGATATTGAGGCGATGAACTTTATCGTTGATAAGCTCAAATCCACCAAAAATAACGGTGAATTCTTCGATTTAATGCGTAAGGGTGGCTAATTTAGCCCCTCATAGACGGTAAAAGTGCGCTTTGTTGTTGATTTCATGGCATAATTTCGCTTTTACCGCTTTAATAATTTGCATTTAACTGGGTAAGTATTTGGGTCTTTGGACTTAAACGGCTGCCTGCTAATAGGACTTAATAATGAAACCTGGCATTCACCCCGAATATCGTGAAATCGTCTTTGTAGACGTTTCTAATAACTTCAGCTTCAAGACTCGCTCCA
>NZ_NCFJ01000334.1:0-2866 GCF_002281105.1 Polynucleobacter sp. 35-46-11 | reverse complement strand
TAGAAATTCCACATCTCTTCTGCAGTTAAATTGTTCATCGCAATTTTGGCTGTACCAATGTTGCTTGATTTTTGAATAATTTGAGAAACAGTTAAATTGCCGTAGGGATGTGTATCTGTGATGGGTTTTGGACCTACTAAATATTTAGCACCAATCACCATATTGGTATTCGGAGAAATGGCGCCTTTTTCCAAAGCAATTGCCACAGTCAATGGCTTAATTGTTGAACCAGGCTCAAATGTGTCAGTTAATACACGATTGCGCAGTTGCTCACCAGTTAATCTCTTGCGATCATTGGGGTTATAGCTTGGATAATTCGCTAATGCCAAGATCTCCCCAGTTTGGGTATCTAACACTACTGCACCTCCAGCACTTGCACGATGCTGCTCGACCGCACTCTTGACAGCGTTATAAGCCAAAAACTGAATCTTGCTATCAATCGAGAGTTGCAAATCCTTACCGTTTTGAGGTAACTGCAAAATCGTAACCTCTTCGACAACACGACCGAGACGATCTACAACTACTCGACGTGCGCCTGCATGTCCAGCCAAGTCTTTTTCTCTCGAGAGTTCCATACCCTCTTGGCCACGATCTTCCACATTAGTAAAGCCAACTACGTGCGCCATCGCCTCACCCTCTGGATAAAAGCGACGGTACTCATTATTTAAGCCAATGCCTGGGATTTCTAATTGCCTAATTTTTTGCGCCACTTCTGGATCTACTTGGCGCTTTAAGAAAATTTGCTTACGATCTTCTTTTAACTTTTTACGTAAATCTGATTCGCTGATCTGCAATAGTCTTGCTAACTTTTGCACTTTATCTGCAGCCAAGTCATCCGGTACAGTGTCGTTATAGGCGATCACTGACTTTGCCTCCAAGCTCGTAGCAATCACTTGACCATTGCGATCCAATATTTTTCCGCGGGAAGCAGGTAGCTCCAACTCACGTTGTGTACCGCGCACACCCTTCGCTTCATAGAATGCATTCCCTGGGCCCTGAATCCAGAACGCACGAATCAGCAGCAGCATGAACACAAAAAAAAGTATGAACAGCATGAGGCGCGACCGCCACATAGGCAGACGCAACACTAAATTCGGCGTAGTAGAGAAGCCTACCGTCCTCATCTAGTCTCCTTCAGATACAAAGTACGCTCTGGAGATATAGGAACCATCCGCAACTGATTACGAGCAACATCTCGTATCCGCGCAGACTTCGATAAATTCCGCTGCTCGTACTCTAGACGTAGCCAGTCTTGATTTAGCTTACGCTCTTCAATTTGCGCACGGTCTAAAGCGATAAATAATTTACGCGCACGCTGCTGGGCTGCGACCAGCGATAGGGCGCAGACTAACAATAAAACGAGCAATGTTAGCGTGGCGCGATTCAAGCGAATGCTCCTATGCGCTTTTCAGCAACACGCATGATGGCCGAACGAGCACGAGGGTTCTCTCGAATCTCCTCATCACTAGGTTTAACGCGCCCAATGATCTCTAAGGCGCTTTGTGGCAAATCTCGATCGCGGACAGGTAAACCGCGAGGCACTTCAATCTTTGCATGAGACTGCAGAAATTGCTTCACGATACGATCTTCGAGCGAATGAAAACTAATCACTGCCAAACGTGCGCCAGGCTTCAACAAACTTAACGCCGCTTTTAATCCAAGCTCTAGATCTTCTAATTCACGATTAATAAAAATACGGAGCGCTTGAAAAGTGCGAGTAGCTGGATCTTGACCTACTTCTCTTGTACGAACTACGCTGGCTACTAAGCTTGCTAATTGCAAGGTTGTTTTTGGGGGCAAGCCTTCTTCTCGCTTTGCCACAATAGCTTTAGCGATCTGAAATGCAAAACGTTCCTCACCATAAGTCTTAATCACGCGCGTGATGTCCTCTTGTGATGCTTGCTCCAACCATTCCGCTGCCGTCAAACCTTGATCCGTATTCATGCGCATATCGAGTGGACCATCCTTGCGAAAGGAAAAGCCGCGATGCGCTTCGTCCACCTGTGGAGAGCTGATACCCAGGTCTAACAAAATACCGTCGACAGATTCTGACTCCGCGTATTGATCCATCTGCGCAAAACTGTCGTGCACAATTCTCAAGCGAGAGTCGTTGATTTTTTCCGCGACCGCGATCGCATCTAAATCTTTGTCGAAAGAAATCATTCGCGCGCCTTGAGGTAATTGCGAGAGTAGCGCTTGCGTGTGACCACCGCGCCCAAATGTTCCATCGATCAGGAGCAGGTTTTGTGAAGCCTCGGGAGAGTTGATGCGTGGACCACTGATCAGCGCCGTCACCGCCTCGGCCAGTAATACTGGGCGATGAGTTATGTTCATGGCACCCTGTCATCAAAAATTAAATTGCTTCAGGGCTTCAGGCATACCTTGTGCAATGGCAGCCTGTTCTTTTGTAGCGTAAGTAGCGGCGTCCCACAACTCTAGATGACTACCCATGCCGAGTAGCATCACTTCCTTTTCAATACCAGCAGCTGATCGCAGCTCTGGGCTCACCAGAATTCTTCCAGCACTGTCCAAATCAACTTCTGCAGCATTGCCAAGGAAGATTCGACGCCACCAATGGGCATCCATGGGTAATTGCGCGACACGTGAACGGAAAGTTTCCCACTCGGGACGGGGGAATAACAATAGACATCCATCCGGGTGTTTTGTGAGCGTGATACGACCCTCACCTTGAACTAACAAGGCGTCACGATGCTTTGCCGGCACAGACATGCGGCCTTTTGCATCTAAATTGAGAGCTGAAGCACCCTGAAACACCATTTACCCCACTTTTTCACACTTCCTCCCACTTTAGAGGATCGCAATAAGAGGGTCAAGTGTTTTTGGGTAATTTTTTAGGAAATTTCCT
>NZ_NCFJ01000333.1:0-2866 GCF_002281105.1 Polynucleobacter sp. 35-46-11 | reverse complement strand
AACCTTCAATACCAATCTTACATTCCAAGCGCCGCAAACACTTGCTTTGCTGCCACAGCTTTTCTATCAATCACCTAAGCCACTCGTTGTTTGGGTAACCCCTCCCTCAGCGGCACCTCCAGCAATCACCTAACACTACATTCTTCCCATTTTTGGGTTTTGTAATTGACCATCTTGGTCATTGTTTTGGTGATGCAAATGAAATTAGTAAAAATTACTCCTATGGCCTTGGTGGCCTCTTTGCTGTGTTCGGGCGCATACGCACAAGTTAGCCCTAGTATGGATTCGTTAACGGTAACTGGTATTCAGGAAGCTCCGTTAACTCAAACCACCCTCGCCGGTAAAGAACTGAATCAGTCGCGTGTCAATACTCCCAATACTGCGGCCATGCTTTTGAATATTCCTGGCGTCAGTATGTATTCTGGTGGCGGCGTATCTGGCTTGCCAGCAATCCATGGTTTAGGGGACGATCGAGTAGCCATCAATGTGGATGGCATGCCACTTTTATCTTCCTGCCCAAACCATATGAACTCTCCACTGTCGTATATCAGTCCATCCAATGTGGGTAGCGTCAAAGTGATTACTGGTCTATCGCCAGTAAGTGCTGGCGGTGATAGCTTGGGTGGCGTTGTTTCCGTTCAATCATTGCCTCCAGTATTTGCTAACAAAGGCGAGACCCTCACACAAGGTGAGGTGGGTGCTTCATACAGTAGCAATGCAACAGCTATTGGTGGAAATTTGAATGTCACGGCAGCAACCGATGAATTTAGTGCTAACTACACGGTTGATTCTGTAAAGGCAGGAAATTACACGGCTGGCGGCAACTTCAAGCCGGCTGGAAATGGTATTTCACCTAGTACAGTTGGCGCCTCAAGATATATCGCCACCAATCAACAACTCGCTTTAGCGTGGCAAAAAGATAACCACCTAGTTGAATTCAAAGCCGGGTATCAATTTATTCCATTCGAAGGTTATGCAAACCAGCGTATGGATATGACTAAAAATCAAAGTGAGCAATTTAATCTCAAGTACACCGGTAAATATGATTGGGGTACTTTAGAAGCTCAAGCCTACAACCAAATGGTCAATCACCAGATGGATGACAACACTGGCGCACGAACATCGCCCGCAATGCCAATGCTGGCAACGAGCTCAACCAACGGCGCTGTTATTAAAGGAACGCTACCAATTTCCGAAACTCAGTTAGCTAGACTTGGAACCGAGTGGCAAGGATATAAATTAAATGATTGGTGGCCACCATCAGGTACTGGAATGATGATGAGTCCAAATACCTTTCAAAATATTAATAATGGCACCAGAGAGCGTTTAGCATTATTTAGCGAATTAGAGCAACAGTGGTCTAAGGAATTGATTAGTTTGGCTGGGGTACGTGTTGAGCAGGTCGCTGCAAATGCAGGAAATGTTCAGGGATATAGCTCTATGTATCAATCTCAAGCAAATGCATTTAATGCTCAGAAACATCAGCAGACTGATTACAACTGGGACTTAACAGCCCTTTCTCGGTATAAACCAGATAACAATCAAAACTACGAAGCAGGTTACTCGCGCAAGACCAGATCCCCAAATCTCTATGAGCGCTACTCTTGGTCAACAACACCAATGGCAGCAATCATGAATAACTTTGTAGGGGATGGTAACGGTTATGTTGGTCAAGTGACGCTTGCCCCTGAGGTTGCAAATACCGTGAGCTTTGCAAGTGATTGGCATGATGCTAATAAAGAGGTTTGGGGATTTAAGACCAACCCTTACTACACCTATGTAAGTAACTATATCGATGCAGCATGTAATACAACTTGTACTGTTGATAAATTTAATGTCCTTAAGTATGTAAACCAAGATGCGCAACTCTATGGATTGGATCTTTCCGGTAATGTAATGCTAGGTAAGCTACCTCAGTTAGGCCGTTTCCAAATGACTGGTATAGCTTCATATACTCGCGGTCAAAACGTGACTACTGGCGGCAATCTTTACAACATCATGCCGTTGAATGGAAAGCTTGGATTTGTTCAGTACTTAGGTGCAAATTGGACCAATACTATTGAGGGACAGTTCGTGGCAGCTAAGACCAATCTCAATGCTGTTAGAAATGAGATTGCAACAGGTGGATATTCACTCTATAACTTACGCGCTTCTTATGATGATAAGAAATATCGCGTGAACTTCGGTATTGAGAATTTACTGAATAAGCTCTACGCATTGCCACAAGGTGGAGCATACCTAGGCCAAGGTAACACAATGTCAATGAATGGAGTAGCTTGGGGTACTGCAGTTGCGGGTATGGGAAGAACATTCTACGTTTCAGCAAATATGAAGTTTTAATTGAAGTAAAGAAAAAAGGGCAAGCGATGATCTCTAGGATTTTCAGAATTTTGGCTATTCTGGCGGCCATCTCTTTGCCCTTATCTGTTTTTGGTGCTAAAGAGCCTATCTACGTTAATTTAGCTACTAATGATCCAGTCAAGGTTTCAATGGCTTTGGATGCGAGTCGGCAATATGCAGAAAAAGGTTATCCGATTGTTATTTATCTCAATGACAAGGCGGTTCTTCTTGGTGTGGAAGTGCAATCTGGAGCCGTCTCCAAAGAGGGGGAGGCGATAAGACAGGCAATTGCAAATGGCGCAAAGATCATTGTTTGCCCAAGTTGTTTAGAGGATTATGGGTTTACCCGAAACAATTTGTTGCAAGGCGCAATGCTCGGAGCAGAACATCAAAATACTAGATAAAATCCTCACATTATGAATTTCCATAAAAACCGCCTCATTCACTGGATTGCAGTTTTAGCAATCACAATGAGTGCGCTTGCGCCAGCAGTTTCTCAAGCGGTATCGCTAGTTAAGCATGGCCA
>NZ_NCFJ01000332.1:0-2866 GCF_002281105.1 Polynucleobacter sp. 35-46-11 | reverse complement strand
CGCATCTACCAAAAACTGCCAAGTCGTTGATAATCAAGGCATGAATAGTGTATTTACTGCCGAAAAAGACATCCAAGGGATGCGCGAGGCTGGCCGCCTAGCCAGTGAAGTTCTTGATCATGTTGCTCCACACGTCAAAGCGGGTGTGAGCACCGCCGAATTGGATCGCATTTGCCACGAATACATGCGAGATGTTCAAAAGACCATTCCTGCCCCATTGAACTACCAACCGCCAGGATACCCACCCTTTCCGGCATCCATCTGCACTTCGGTAAATGATGTCATTTGCCATGGCATCCCTGGCGAAAAGATTTTAAAGATTGGTGATGTCGTGAATCTCGATATCACTGTCATTACTCCGGATGGCTACTACGGCGATACCAGCCGTATGTTTATGGTTGGCGAGGTTTCCGTATTAGCCAAACGTCTTACTCAAATTACTTTTGAATGTATGTGGCTTGGCATTGCACAAGTGAAGCCTGGTGCTTCGCTTGGAGATATTGGTCACGTCATTCAACAGCATGCTGAAAATGCTGGCTACTCCGTTGTCCGTGAATATTGCGGTCATGGCATTGGCAAAGTGTTTCATCAGGATCCACAGATTCTTCACTATGGCCGCCCTGGCACTGGTGAAAAGTTAAAAGAAGGAATGACCTTCACTATTGAACCCATGATCAATGCTGGCAAACGTGATATTCGCACCATGCCAGATCAATGGACGGTGAAGACTAAAGATCGCAGCCTGTCTGCACAATGGGAACACACGCTTTTAGTAACAGCTACTGGTGTTGAAGTGCTTACTTGGTCAGAGGGTAGCAATCCAGCTCCTGATTGCGTTAAAGGACTATCCTTTAGGCCAAGTCTAGCAAGCGCATAAATTCATGAACAAGCCCAGGGCAGCCAGCAATATTACCGATGCAGCTAGCCTGCGTGCAGCTCGCGAAGTTGCTTACGACGACTTCAGGAAAACACAGGTAGTAGGTAGGTTAACCAAACAACTTACCAAGATGAGCGATCAAGTACTCGCCCATCTCTGGAGTAGCTGCGGCTTAAACAATGAAGCCAGCTTAATTGCCGTTGGCGGTTATGGAAGAAATGCTTTATTCCCCCATTCTGATATTGATATTCTCATTCTGCTCCCAGCCGAAGAAAAAAATGCACTCGCTTTATCAAAACAGGTTGAACAGTTTATAGCCAGCTGCTGGGATATGGGATTAGAGATAGGCTCTTCAGTGCGGAATACCGCAGAATGCATGTCTGAATCCGAGCAAGATGTCACTGTACGCACATCACTCTTAGAAGCACGATTTCTGTGTGGCAATAGACAGCTATTTAAAGATTTTGAAAAAGCCTTTGAAGCAGCCATGGATCCAAAGTCATTCTTTCAGGCTAAGCTAGCAGAGCAAATTCAGCGTCACTACAAATACCAAGATACACCCTACTCTTTGGAACCCAATTGCAAAGAGAGTCCTGGTGGCTTGCGTGACTTACAGGTCATATCCTGGGTCAGTAAAGCAGCGCACTTAGGTAATACATTCAAAGATCTCAGTCTTGCTGGCCTGGTAACTCAACGTGAGTTAACTGAACTCAATCGCAACCAGCGTTTTTTAGAAACTCTACGCGCTAACCTTCATCTACTAGCTAAACGTAGGCAAGATGTATTGGCCTTTGACTTACAAGCACCGCTTGCTGCAGCCATGGGTATGAAAGAAGAGTCCTCTAGGCTAGCTAGTGAGGCCATCATGCGCCGCTACTATTGGGCAGCTAAAGCAGTTAACCAATTAAATGATGTGCTGCTGCAGAACATTGAAGCACTACTCTTTCCCCAAGAGTCTAAAACAACCCATGCGATTGGCGGTGAAGGCAATGAGTGCTTTATTGAGCGTCAAGGTGTCTTAGATATCACCGACCCCCAGTTGTTTCAGAAGCACCCAGAACAAATTCTGCGTACCTTCTTGGTCTTTGCACAAACAGCCAACGTCAAGAGCTTATCTGCAACTATCTTTAGAGCGCTATACAACGCGCGTCAGAAGATGGATAGCAAATGGCGCAAAGATCCAGTCAATCGTGCACTCTTTATTGAGATCCTGAAAGAGCCAGAAGGAGTGAGTCGGGCCTTCCAGCTCATGAACCGCACCAGCGTACTTGGTCGCTATCTACCCGCCTTTAGAAAAATTGTTGGTCAAATGCAGCATGACTTATTTCATGTCTATACGGTTGACCAACACATCTTGATGGTTCTACGTAATGTGCGTCGCTTTATGGTGGTCGAGCATACGCATGAATTTCCCTTCTGTAGTAGCCTGATTGCCCACTTTGAAAAACCTTGGCTATTGGTGATTGCCGCCCTATTTCATGACATCGCCAAAGGACGTGGTGGTGATCACTCGGAACTTGGCAAAGCAGATATGCGTAAGTTCGCAAAAGATCATGGTTTGGATAAAGCGGATACCGAGTTATTGGTATGGCTGGTTGCAGAACACTTGAATATGAGTCAAGTAGCTCAGAAACAAGACATTACAGATCCAGAAGTAGTGCAGGCGTTTGCTAAAAAGGTAGGTGATGAGCGCCATCTCACAGCACTATATCTATTAACTGTTGCTGATGTCCGCGGCACTAGCCCTAAAGTCTGGAATGCCTGGAAGGGCAAACTATTAGAGGATCTCTATCGCGTCACCTTACGTGTATTGGGTGGTGCAAAACCAGATGCTTCTTCCGAGCTTGCACAGCATCAAGAGGGATCTCGCGCCAAGCTACGTCTCTATGCAATTGAAGATTCTGCTTATGAGAATTTATGGAAGCAGTTAGATGTTGCCTTCTTCTTGCGTCAAGATGCGGCAGATATTGCTTGGCTTACACGCCATCT
>NZ_NCFJ01000331.1:0-2868 GCF_002281105.1 Polynucleobacter sp. 35-46-11 | reverse complement strand
GCAAAATCTCTTTTTTGGCGGTGACAATTGCTACTGCAAGCTTTGCAGTGTTTGCAAATAAAGGTAGTAGTCAAGTAGAAAACGATGCCTTATCCATAAGCAGAAGTAAGGTTAGAATTTAGCGATGAAAAGAATCAATCTGGTTTGTGTGTTTCGGTCTTATTGCCTACCGATCTATAAATGACTACAGCGGGTCATTAATTACATTTCAGATTCTTTAAACTACTTCGGAGCAATGGGGTGTTAGATGGTTGCTCCAAAAATCCTTTGGTTTTGGAAACCAAATAGTCAGCCAGTAATTCTTTAATGATGTGTTATTTCACTACACAAAATGCTACACGACGATATTTAGGAGGCATAACCTCTTGAATTCTTAGTGGTTTTCTTTGGATATCTGCTCTCATAGTCTTTTGGTCCCAGGTTCAAGTCCTGGTGGGCCCACCAATGAAATTAACGACTTAGAGAGATTCCTAAGTCGTTTTTCAATTGAATCCCCTAAGCGCTAAGTCTAATTGCTTGCTATGCTTTGTTATATTTTTAATTATTTGAATGCAATTCATGAACATCAATTCCGATTACACCAAGAGGGTCGTAATTAATCACCATGATTTACCTTGGGTGCCTAGCCCTGAGGTAGGTATTGAGCGGCGTATGCTTGATCGAATTGGTAATGAGGTGGCAAAGGCGACCTCTATTGTTCGTTATCAGCCTGGCTCGCAGTTTCAAACGCATACCCATGAATTTGGTGAAGAGATATTAGTGCTCGATGGAGTATTTAGCGATGAAACCGGCGACTATCCTGCTGGTAGCTATATCATGAATCCCCCTGGATCTTCTCATGCACCCTTCAGTAAAGCCGGCTGTACTCTTTTTGTGAAATTGCGCCACCTTGGCGTTGATCAAGTTGAGCGAGAGATTATTGATACCAAATCAGCCCCCTGGTACCAAGGTATGGTGTCTGGCCTCACTGTGATGCCTCTCATGCGGCAAGGTAGCGGTTCTACTTTAGTTCGATGGGCGCCTCAAACCTACTTCAACCCTCATAAACATTATGGTGGCGAAGAAATCTTTGTGGTTGACGGTGTATTTGAGGATGAGCATGGGCGCTATCCGGCCGGCTCATGGATTAGAAGTCCTCATCTAAGTCTGCATCAGCCTTTCAGCAAAGAGGGGTGCACTATTTTTGTCAAAACCGGGCATCTATTAAGCTAGGTGATAGAGTTCAATCATTCTGTAGTGCAATAAAAGGGGAGCGGTGAATAAAGAGACTAAGGGAATGCTGATTGGATTTATCGGCATTCTGATATTTAGCCTAACCTTACCGGTGAGCAAGATTGCCGTTTTGAGTTTTGATCCCTATTTCATCGCATTTGGCCGTGCTGCTCTAGCTGGTGCAGTGGCTATTGCCTATCTTGTGTATAAAAAAGAGGAAATACCTCAAAAGACCGATTTTGCTAAGTTTGTAGTAATTGCTTTGGGTGTTGTATTTGGCTTTCCTATTTTTACGACTGTAGCAATGACGCAGGGTTCATCCTCTCACGGTGCCGTCATTCTGGGTATGATGCCGCTAGCAACAACTGTGATTGGGGTTATCCGGTTCAAAGAGAGACCTTCTCTCGGATTCTGGATAGTTTCTTTATTGGGCGCCGTCCTTGTGGCGGTGTATGCACTATTAAAAAATTCTGGCAGCTTTACAAGCGTTGATGCCTTGCTAGTGCTTGGTGGTATTTGTGCATGTATTGGTTATGTAGAGGGCGGGGATTTATCTCGGAGGATCAACCCCCGTGCTGTTATTTCATGGGCTTTAGTGATTTCCTTGCCCATCAACCTGCTGATGTCTTATGTCACGTTCGAGGCAAGCTATTTAGACCTAGGTATTTTTCCTTGGACCACATTCGTGTACTTAAGTCTATTCCCGATGTTCCTTGGATTTTTCTTTTGGTATGAGGGCTTAGCGATTGGCGGTATTGCGCGCGTTAGTCAGGTGCAGCTGATTCAACCCTTTTGCACTTTATTAGCAGCCAGCATTTTGTTGGGGGACTCATTAACTCTAATGAATGTGGTCTTCGCAATATTAGTGATATCCACCGTCATATTGGGCAAGCGCATGCTGGTCAAGAGGACCTAATCAGCTGAAGTGAGATTATCACTTCAGCGTAATTTATGGCAACCAGTGAATAAAGTCTTCTTTACTACGCCTTACTTTTTTCAAGGTAACCAACCAATCTTCATCTGTTTTTCTGTAGCCTAAAGGTAGCATGATGACACTTCGCAATCCTGTGGCCTTTAAGTCCAAAATTCTATCTAGCGCTTCGGGATCAAAACCTTCCATTGGGGTGCAGTCCACCTGCTCTTCGGCGGCTGCAATTAAAGCAGTCCCTAAGGCAATTTAGGCTTGTTTAGCTGCATGCGTGAAATTCGTTTCTGGATCGCGTAGCGGGTAGTCACTCAGTAATTTCTGGCGATAAATTGTTCCAGACTCACTTTTAAAGTTCCGCAGCTTTTCAGTCATATCAAATGCTGCATTGATGCGCTCAACTGTGTAGGTATCCCAGGCTGCAAAAACCAATAGATAAGAGCAGTCTGTAATTTGAGTCTGACCCCAAGCAATTGCTTTAATTTGTTCGCGAATACCCGCATTGGTAATAACAAAAATTTCATAAGGCTGAAGACCGCTGGAGCTGGCTGTCAATCGAATTGCTTCTAGGATGTTCTCTAGTTTTTGAACTGGGACAGCTTTAGTTGAATCCATCTTTTTCGTGGCATAGCGCCATTGCAGCTTATCGATCAGCGTCATTTCATTTCCTTGGGAATATGGGGTATTTAATTGGTTGGTTTGATATTAAAGCCTTTAAAATATCAGTACTT
>NZ_NCFJ01000037.1:0-16339 GCF_002281105.1 Polynucleobacter sp. 35-46-11 | reverse complement strand
AGGAAATTTCCTAAAAAATTACCCAAAAACACTTGACCCTCTTATTGCGATCCTCTAAAGTGGGAGGAAGTGTGAAAAAGTGGGGTAAATGGTGTTTCAAGGTGCGTCAGCTCTCAATTTAGATGCAAAAGGCCGAATGTCTGTGCCGGCAAAGCATCGTGACGCCTTGTTAGTCCAAGGTGAGGGCCGGATTACGCTCACAAAACACCCTGATGGATGCCTATTGTTGTTCCCCCGTCCTGAGTGGGAAACCTTCCGTTCACGTGTCGCGCAATTACCGATGGATGCCCATTGGTGGCGCCGAATCTTCCTTGGTAATGCTGCTGAAGTTGATTTGGATAGCGCTGGCAGAATTTTGGTGAGCCCAGAGTTGAGATCAGCTGCTGGCATTGAAAAAGAAGTGATGCTACTCGGCATGGGTAGTCATCTGGAGTTGTGGGACGCCGCCACTTATGCTGCAAAAGAACAGGCTGCCATTGCACAAGGTATGCCTGAAGCCCTGAAGCAATTTAATTTTTGATGACAGGGTGCTATGAACATAACTCATCGCCCAGTATTGCTGGCCGAGGCGGTGACGGCGCTGATCAGTGGCCCACGCATCACCTCTCCCGAAGCTTCAAAAAATCTACTTTTGATCGATGGAACCTTTGGGCGTGGCGGTCATACGCAAGCACTGCTTTCGCAATTGCCTGCGAACGCGCGAATGATTTCCTTCGACAAGGATTTGGATGCGATCGCAGTCGCGGAAAAAATCAACGATCCTCGTTTACGAATCGTGCACGACAGTTTTGCGCAGATGGATCAGTACGCGGAACCAGAATCAGTCGATGGCATTTTGTTGGACCTTGGAATCAGCTCTCCACAAGTGGACGAAGCACATCGTGGATTTTCCTTTCGCAAGGATGGTCCGCTCGATATGCGTATGAACACGGATCATGGTTTGACAGCAGCAGAATGGTTGGAGCAAGCATCACAAGAGGACATCACGCGCGTGATTAAGACTTATGGTGAGGAACGTTTTGCATTTCAAATCGCAAAAGCTATCGTAGCTAAGCGAGAGGAAGGTTTGTCGCCAAAAACAACTTTGCAATTAGCAAGCTTGGTAGCCAGCGTGGTTCGCACTAGAGAGGTGGGGCAAGATCCCGCTACTCGAACTTTCCAAGCACTCCGAATTTTTATTAATCGTGAGCTAGAAGATTTAGAGCTTGGATTAAAAGCAGCACTCAATTTATTAAGGCCGGGCGCACGTTTAGCTGTTATTAGTTTTCACTCTCTAGAAGATCGCATTGTGAAGCAGTTTCTGCAGTCACACGCCAAGGTTGAGGTGCCTCGGGGGTTGCCTGTCCGTGATCGAGATTTACCACAAAGTGCCTTAGAGATTATTGGACGCGTTAAGCCAAGCAACGAGGAAGTTCGTGAGAACCCTCGTGCTCGTTCAGCCATCATGCGTGTTGCTGAAAAACGTGCAGGGGTGCTGGTTTGAATCGCGCTACGTTAACCTTGCTGGTATTGCTATTAGTCTGCGCACTATCTTTGGTGGCAGCCCAGCAGCGTGCGCGTAAATTATTTATCTCTCTAGAGCGCGCGCAAATTGAAGAGCACAAGCTTAACCAGGATTGGTTACGTTTAGAGTATGAACAGCGCAACTTATCGAAGTCTGCACGAATTCGTGATGTTGCTCGTAATCAGTTGCGCATGGTCCCGATATCTCCAGAACGTACTGTGTACTTGAAGGAGGCTAGATGAGGCCAGTAGGTTTTTCAACTACGCCTAACCTAGTATTGCGTCTGCCAATGTGGCGGTCACGCCTCATGCTATTTATGCTGTTCTTCGTATTTATGCTGCTACTGATCCGCGCATTCTGGATTCAGGGTCCCGGAAATGCTTTTTATGAAGCTAAGGGCGTACGCGGTACACAGCGTGAGTTGGAATTACCTGCTTCCCGCGGAAAAATATTGGATCGAAATGGCCAAGTGATTGCGACAAGCTTGGAAGCAAAGTCGGTGATTGCTTATAACGATACTGTGCCTGATAATTTAGCTGCGGATAAGGTTCAAAAGTTAGCGAGTCTTTTGCAGATCAGTGAATCAGAGTTGCGTAAAAAGTTAAAAGAAGAGCGTAAGCAGATTTTCTTGAAGCGGCAAGTAGACCCTGAAGTGGCTCAACAGATTAAGCAATTAGAAATCCCAGGTATTGGTTTGAATAACGAATATCGTCGCTTTTATCCAGAAGGTGAAGCGATGGCGCATGTTGTCGGCTTTACTAATGTGGAAGATCGTGGCCAAGAGGGTATGGAGCTCTCTCGAGAAAAAGACTTAGCTGGACATCCAGGGGCACGTCGAGTAGTTGTAGATCGCTTGGGTCGCGTTGTCGAGGATGTTGCAATTTTGCAGTTGCCCCAAAACGGCAAAGATTTGCAGCTCTCGATTGATAGCAAGATTCAGTTTTTAGCTTATAACGCTGTTAAGAATGCGGTAGAGCAGCACCGCGCTAGTGCTGGCGGTGCAGTGGTATTGGATACTCAGACTGGTGAGATTTTAGCCTTAGCAAACTATCCAAGCTATAACCCTAACGATCGCAAGAAGTTAACTGGTGAGCAATTACGTAATCGCGTTTTAACTGACACCTTTGAACCTGGCTCAACAATAAAACCATTGACGATAGCGATCGCTTTGGAGAAGGGGGTTATTGCCCCCAATACCAATATGGTAATTGGTGCGAAATATTTGGTTGGTCCAAAACCGATTACAGATACCCATCCTTATGGCAACTTGACAGTCGCTCAAATTATTCAGAAATCAAGCAACATTGGTACTGCCAAAATTGCAATGAATAATTTATCTGCAGAAGAGATGTGGAATTTCTATACATCTGTTGGCTTGGGTCAGGCGCCAAAGATTGGCTTCCCCGGTGCAGTAGCGGGCACAGTCCATCCTTATAAAAAATGGATGCCAACAGATCAAGCGCGGATTGCATTTGGCTATGGCATTTCAGGCTCACTCTTTCAGGTGGCTCGTGCTTATACCATCTTTGCTCGTGATGGAGAATTGGTCCCACTCACAATTGAGCGTAGTCCAGAATTTAAGCCTGGTACACATGTTATTTCTGCTAAGACGGCCATAGAAATGCGCAGCATGATGGAGTCGGTAACAGAGCCTGGAGGTACTGCCATCAAAGCACAGGCTGAAGGTTATCGGGTTGGTGGAAAGACAGGCACAGCGCATAAATTAGTGGGTAAGGGTTACGGCAACAAATACCGGGCTTACTTTGCAGGTTTGGCACCCATTAGTGCGCCACGTATTGTGGTTGCTGTGATGATTGATGAGCCGACTGGCGGCAGTCACTATGGTGGCGATGTTGCAGCACCAGTTTTCTCTACTATCGTGAGTGAGACTTTGCGCACTTTAAATGTCTTGCCAGATAGCAATATTAAGCAGATGGCACTGGAGGATAAAAATCCTGCGGAAATTCAGAGTGCTGCAGTAAAAACAAATGTAATGGTTTTGAAAAGATGATGGCAATGGTGAATATTGAACCCCATCTCTTGATCTCACATTTACGCGATCTCACATCAGTAGATGCAAAAGTGACTGCAGATAGTCGTCAAGTTGAATCTGGTGATATTTTCTTTGCATACCCAGTTGGTCATGGCAATGCCTTGCGAGATGGCCGTGATTACATTACTGCTGCTTTGGCAAATGGCGCAGCAGCGGTTGTATTTGATCCTGCTGATGGCGTGGCGAATGATTACTTGGATCGCTCTGAATGTTTTGCTGTCGAAAATTTATCCAGCTTAGTTGGTGAGCTCTGTGCTCAATGGTATGGCTACCCAAGCAAAAATCTCAATGTCATCGGTGTTACAGGCACCAATGGCAAAACCAGTATTACTCAGTGGCTGGCGCAGGCTTTAGACGAGTCTAATCATCGAACTGCGGTATTGGGTACTTTGGGTGCTGGATTTCCACGTATGTTGATTCAGACTGGTTACACCACACCTGATGCACCACGTTTACAAACTCAATTAAAAGAATTGCTTGATGCGGGTGCTCAGCAAGTAGCTATTGAGATTTCTTCCCATGCGCTCGATCAAGATCGTATTGCCGGTTTGGATGTCCGTACTGCGGTATTTACGAATTTGACTCAAGATCATTTGGATTATCACGGCACGATGGGGGACTACGCTGAGGCAAAAGCAAAGCTATTCCATCTACCTCAGCTTGAAAATGCCATCATTAATTTTGATGATGCATTTGGGCGTGAATTAGCAATGAAGCTCCTCGCTGTCGATAGCCCTCAAGTATGGGGCTACGCATTAAGCAGTAATGCATTTGCTGGATTTGAGAAATTTGGTGATCGTCTGAGGCGTGCGTATACAGAAAACACTCAATTTACGACTGCGGGTTATGAATCTCAATTTAACTGTGATGCGTCGGGTGTAAGTGCTGTTCAACTTGCAGTATTGGGTGAGTTCAATCTGAGTAATTGCCTTGCTGTCTGGACAGTTCTATTAGCCCAAGGCTTGAGCCCCGGCGAAGCCTCCAAGCGCATGAATAAGCTGAGTGCCGTTCCAGGTCGGATGGAGCTGATTCGCTTAAATAAAACACAAAGGACCAATGGTCCATTAATTGTTGTGGACTATGCCCATACGCCAGATGCCCTCACTAAAGCATTGAACGCATTGCGCTCCATTGCAAATCAACGTAATGGAAAAGTATGGTGTGTTTTTGGTTGCGGTGGCGATCGAGACTCAGGTAAGCGTTCTCAAATGGGTCATGCAGCGCAAGAGTTTGCAGATCATATTGTGATTACGAGTGATAACCCCAGATCTGAAGATCCGAGTTCTATTATTGCCATGATTCAAGCTGGTATGTCAGGTGACCTTTCGAATGTGCAGGCGCTGCCTGATAGAGCGGCTGCCATTATGGCTGCCGTTCGTCATGCGGATACAAAAGATATTGTTTTGGTTGCTGGTAAGGGGCATGAGTCGACCCAAGAAATTAATGGCAAGAAATTTGATTTTTCTGATCAAGAGCATATTCGTTTAGCTGCAAGGGGTCAGGTATGACCACGCCTATGACTACTCTTGCCCAAGTGCATGCCATGCTGCCAGACAGTCAATTGATTCATGTTGACGTGGAGTCGGCTAGAGCGATCTCTATTGCTTGCGTTGGCAGCGATAGTCGCCAGATCCAATCAGATGAATTATTTATCGCTTTATCTGGCGAACGTTTTGATGCGCATGATTTTTTGGGTGATGTGGCCACAGCGGGCGTAAGTGCAGCGCTTATTAGCCAGAAAGATAAATGCCCTGCAAACTTACCTGCAGTATGCGTCCGGGATGTTAAACAAAGTTTAGGTGAGTTGGCAAAAGCATGGCGTGCACAGTTTTCTATTCCAGTAGCTTTAGTAACTGGATCAAATGGCAAAACTACTGTTAAAGAGATGATTGCGTCTATCTTTAAGGCTGCTGCCGGCGAAGAATGTACGCTGGTTACCAAAGGTAATTTCAATAACGATATTGGTCTGCCTTTAACTCTGCTACGTATGCGATCAAGCGATCGCTTGGCGGTGATTGAGTTAGGTATGAATCATCCTGGTGAAACAGCAGAGTTGGCCATCATTGCTCAGGCCAATATTGCCTTGATTAACAATGCTCAGCGTGAGCATCAGGAATTTATGTCGACTGTGGAAGCAGTTGCAAAAGAGCACGCAGCTGCTTTGAGTTCACTGCCCTCGGATGGTGTTGCAGTATTCCCAGCGGATTCTGAATTCTCCGCGGTTTGGCATCAAGCTGCCGCAGGGCGCAAAGTGATTGATTTTGCTTTATCTGCAGACTCGGCGTTGGTCAAAGCTTCTGTGACTGGAAAGCTATTAGTTAGTGGAAGAATTGAGATTTCAACTGAACTTGGCAAGGTTGAGGTGCAACTCAATACCTTGGGAATTCACAATGTACGTAATGCTCTAGCCGCCGGCGCGGTAGCTTTAGGTGCTGGTTTAAGTTTGGAGCAAATCAAAGTGGGTCTGGAATCTTTTATCCCAGTCAATGGTCGCATGCAATCCAAACCTTTAAATGCAGGCCGAACCTTGATTGACGATAGTTACAACGCGAATCCTGATTCTGTGAGGGCTGCTATTGATGCACTGAAGCAGTCTGGAAATGCTTCTTGGTTGGTGTTGGGTGATATGGGTGAGGTCGGCGATCAAGGCCCAACTTTCCATGAGGAAGTTGGCGCCTATGCTGCCGAGCAGGGCATTAGCAAGCTATTCGCCCTCGGAGAGCAGTGCAAATTTGCGGTGCAGAGCTTTAATAATTCTCAGAAGACTCAGCTTACTGGTGGTGCTACACACTTCACCACATTGGATGGGTTGCTTGAAGAGCTTACTGAGGCGCTGGTAGATCAAGAATCGAGCAAGCAAGTGCATTTAGATATTTTGGTTAAGGGATCTCGTTTTATGCGTATGGAGCGTGTAGTACAGGCCTTATTAGAGGAGGCTAAAACATGCTCTTGATATTGGCGCAATGGTTACAGGATGATTTTGGATTTTTCCGGGTCTTTAACTACATCACTTTTAGAGCGGTGATGGCAACAGTCACCGCTTTGCTGATTGGCTTAGCGGCTGGCCCATGGGTTATTCGGAAGTTGACTGCATTGAAGATGGGTCAGGCGGTTCGTAAAGACGGCCCACAAACCCATTTAGTGAAATCGGGCACCCCAACAATGGGTGGCGTGCTTATTCTTTTGGGCATTTTTATCTCCTGCATGTTGTGGGCTGATTTGAGCAATCGCTTTATTTGGATTGTGATGATTGTGACTTTTGGATTTGGCTTGGTTGGTTGGGTTGATGATTACCGCAAAGTAGCGCGCAAAGATCCCAAGGGAATGGCTTCAAGAGAAAAATTCTTTTGGCAAACTTTGATTGGACTATTTGCTGCTATTTACCTGGCTTTCTCTGTATCCGAAGTGAATAACCTCAAAGTCTTGCAGTTGTTCTTTGATTGGCTCAAGAGTGGCTTCGCTTTGGACTTGCCTGCCAAATCAAACTTACTCATTCCCTTTATGAAAGAGGTGAGTTATCCATTGGGTGTAATGGGTTTCATCATTTTGAGTTACTTGGTGATTGTTGGTAGTAGCAATGCCGTGAATCTTACGGATGGACTTGATGGTCTCGTGATCATGCCGGTGATTTTAGTTGGCGCTGCTTTGGGTGCTTTTGCTTATGTGATGGGTAATGCAATTTACGCAAAGTATCTGTTGTTCCCATATATTCCTGGTGCAGGCGAGCTCATGATTTTCTGTGGTGCTATGGGTGGCGCGGGATTAGCATTCCTTTGGTATAACACCCATCCTGCACAAGTCTTCATGGGTGATGTTGGTGCACTCGCATTGGGTGGCGCACTCGGTACTATTGCCGTGATTGTTCGCCAAGAAATCGTCCTCTTCGTGATGGGTGGAATCTTCGTAGCAGAAACTGTTTCAGTGGTGTTGCAAGTGTTCTGGTTCAAATTTACCAAGAAGCGTTTTGGTGAAGGCCGTCGTATTTTTAGGATGGCACCACTGCATCACCATTTTGAATTGGATGGATGGCGCGAAACGCAGGTAGTGGTTCGCTTCTGGATCATCACTATTTTATTAGTCCTCATTGGCCTCTCCAGCCTGAAATTACGGTAAGCCAAAGAATATGCATAACTTAGACCAAGCCTTCGCTAACCCAGCACTCATTGCAGATGAGGGCTATCAAGCACCCCAACATTTCTTGATCTTAGGATTGGGAGAGTCTGGCTATGCCATGGCCAAATGGTGTTTGCGAAATGCTGGAAAAGTCAGCTTAGCTGATACGCGTGATCGTGAACACCTGAATGAACGACAAAAAGCCTGGTTGGCTGATCTTGAATTTGCAGGACTCAAAGACGCTTACTTTGGACCTCTTGATGACATCAATTTAAACAATATTGATGTCATCGGAATTAGCCCTGGTTTATCGCCACTGCAAGAGCCGGTGGCTTCATTCTTGGTTAAAGTGCAAGAAACTAGTATTGATATCTGGGGAGAGCTGGAATTTTTTGCTAGGGCTATTGCTGCATTGGATCGTATGGCTCAAGTCGTAGAGTCTCAATATAAGCCTGCCTTATTGGCGATTACTGGAACCAATGGAAAGACAACAACGACTGCGCTCACAGGGCAGTTGTGTGAGCGCGCTGGCAAGCGAGTTGCTGTTGCTGGAAATATTAGTCCAGCAGCACTAGATAAATTAATGTCTTGCCTTGATGAATCTGATCAAGTTGTTGATATGCCTGAGATTTGGGTGCTTGAACTCTCTAGCTTCCAATTGGTTTACACAAGCACGTTTAATGCAACAGCAGCAACTGTATTAAATATTACGCAAGATCACTTGGATTGGCATGGAGGTATGCAGGCCTATGTTGATGCAAAAGCGAATATCTTTGGACAGGATACTATCTGCATTCTGAATCGTGATGATTCACTGGTAATGAATCTGCTGACTGATGAGCAAAAGGCAAATAAATCAGTTATTACTTTTGGCGCAAGTCGCCCTGATGAGCAGGGTGCCTTTGGAATTGAGCATGATCTACGCGCAGGTGGAATTGATTGGCTAGTTTGGGCTGAAGTGGATGAAGATCTTGAGCCTCAACCTAAGCGTCGCCGTAAAGCTGTCGCTGTAGAGGAAGATCCATTAAGACTCAAGCGTTTAATACCAGTTGATGCTTTACGCATTCGTGGTCGCCACAATGCTTTGAATGCATTAGCTGCTCTAGCCTTGGCACGATCTGCTGGTTTGCCGATGAATATGCTCTTGCATGGTTTGCGTGACTACCATGGTGAACCTCATCGTGTTCAAAGCGTTGCGATTGTCTCTAACGTTGAGTATGTAGATGACAGCAAGGGTACTAATGTGGGGGCAACAGTTGCTGCATTGAATGGCCTGTGCGCTAATGAGTCTGGCAAGCGCATCTGGTTGATTGCTGGTGGTGAAGGTAAGGGGCAAGACTTTAGTCCTTTGCGTGGTCCCGCATTACGCTTTGTAAAAGGCATTTACCTCATCGGCAAAGATGCTCCAATGATTGCAGAGGCCTTGGCTGACTCAGTGTCCTGCGTTATGAGTGAGACTCTACAAAATGCAGTAGCCGAGGCTGCAAAACAAGCCCAGTCTGGCGACATCGTTTTATTGTCCCCGGCTTGCGCTAGCTTTGATCAATTTAGTGATTACGTGGCGCGTGCCGAAGCGTTTGTTGCAGAAGTTCAAGAATTGGGAATGCAATTCGAAGGAGTCCATGCATGAGTTTGAAGGAAAAAATTTTTCCTGAGAATCGTTTGGGCCTTGGCCGCTTCTGGAATTTCTCCAGAGGCGGGATAGATAATTTCCGCAGTGGTTTGAGGGATGCGGTTTCTGGCGTTGAGCAAACTCGTTCGCGCATGATGGATTATGACCAGCTATTGGTATGGGCAGTATTGTCCCTGGCATTAATTGGCTTGGTGATGGTCTATTCGGCATCCATTACTTTGGCTGATGGCCCTAAGTATGCAAATTACAGCAGCAACTTTTTCTTAATTCGTCATTGCATTTCATTGGCCATTGCCATTGGGGTTGCTATTTGGGTATTTAAGATTCCAACTCATGTATGGGATCGTTATTCACCAGTGATTTTTGGTTTTACAGTCTTGCTATTAATTGCCGTACTTATCCCTGGCGTTGGAAAAGGTGTGAATGGTGCAAAGCGTTGGATTCCTTTAGGTCTGATGAACTTCCAGCCATCTGAATTAATGAAATTTGCCGCAGTAATTTTTGCTGCAAGCTATACAGTGCAACGCCAAGAATATCTACACTCATTTGTGAAGGGTATGTTACCAATGGGCATTGCGGTTGCCTTGGTTGGGGGCTTGCTTATGGCTGAGCCAGACATGGGTGCATTTGTTATGGTCGCTTTAATTGCCTTTGGAATTTTGTTCTTGGGTGGTATCAACGCTAAGTTGTTTGGTGGTCTGATTTTAGTTGGCTTGATGAGTGGCGCCACGATGATTGCTCTTTCGCCTTTCCGTCGTGGCCGCATGTTGGCGTTTATGGATCCATGGCAAGTCGATAACGCAGCAAATAAAGGTTATCAATTAACCCATTCTCTGATGGCATTTGGTCGCGGTGAATGGTTTGGTTTGGGTCTAGGTGGCAGTGTTGAAAAATTACACTATCTTCCTGAAGCGCATACTGATTTCATCATGGCGGTGATTGGTGAAGAGCTTGGATTTATCGGTGTAGTAGTGATGATCTTCCTGTTCTATTGGATCGTGCGTCGTGCGTTTCTCATTGGCCGTACCGCTTTGCAATTGGATCGCAGTTTTGCTGGCCTTGCCGCTAAAGGTGTGGCGATATGGATTGGTTGGCAAGCATTTATCAATATGGGTGTGAACTTAGGTTTGCTTCCTACCAAAGGCTTGACTCTTCCTTTAGTCAGCTATGGCGGATCAGGAATTTTGATGAATGCAGTTGCAGTCGCAATGCTCCTGCGTATTGATTATGAGAACCGAATCTTGATGCGAGGTGGCAAGCTATGACCAAGCCATCCATCTTGATTATGGCCGGTGGTACTGGGGGACATATTTTTCCGGGTCTAGCTGTTGCTGAATACCTACGTATTTGTGGTTGGAAGGTTTTTTGGCTTGGAAATCAAAGTGGCATGGAATATCGCTTGGTAAAAGCTTGTGACTTCCCATTTGAGGCAGTTGAGTTTGGCGGCTTGCGTGGCAAAGGCATCAAAGCAAAATTGATGTTGCCATTTAATTTGGCAAGAGCGAGCTTTCAGAGCTTGAAGATCATGCGCCGCATTAAGCCAAATGTGGTTTTAGGTATGGGTGGATACATTACATTTCCTGGTGGCTTAATGACTAAGTTTCTGAAGAAGCCGCTGGTTTTACATGAAGCCAATTCCGTAGCCGGAAGTGCCAATCGCGCTCTCGCCAAAATTGCTATGCGTACCCTGACCGGCTTTCCCAATACGCTGGCTCATGCTGAGTGGGTAGGCAATCCCATTCGTGAAGAATTCGACACTGTAGGTGCGCCAGCAAAGCGTTACCAGGAGCGCACTGGTCCTTTATCTATTCTGGTGGTGGGCGGTAGTTTAGGTGCTGCCGCCTTAAATGAGGCGATTCCAGCCGCCTTGGCATTGATGGATAAGGACGCTCGTCCATGTGTGATTCACCAGGCAGGTGATAAACATCTCGCAGATTTACAAGGGCGTTATGCCGATTTAGGTGTTGCTGCTGACATTCGCTCTTTTATTGACGATATGCCAGCTGCCTATGCTCAAGCAGATCTCGTGATCTGCCGCTCTGGTGCAATGACTGTTTCAGAAATCGCAGCATGTGGTGTTGCATCCTGCTTGGTTCCATTTCCATACGCAATTGATGACCATCAGACTGCAAACGCACGATTTTTGTCGGATGCAGATGCAGCAATTCTGCTCCCACAACAAGATCTCAATCCGCAGGATCTCGCATCCATGATTCAAAACTTTAGCCGCCAAGATTTACAAGTAATGGCTGAACGTGCTCATGCTTTAGCTAAGCCTCATGCAACTCAGCGTGTGGCCGAAGTGTGTGCAGACTGTGCAGGAGTAGGTATATGAAACATATTGTTCAGCAAATACATTTTGTTGGTATCGGTGGCGCAGGCATGAGCGGTATTGCCGAAGTGCTGTTGAATCTGGGTTATCAGGTATCTGGATCCGACTTAGCTGAAGGTGCTGCAACTAAGCGCTTAAGAGATTTGGGCGCAGTTATTCATATTGGACATGATCCTAAAAATATTGGTACTGCAGAGGCAGTGGTTATTTCTACTGCGGTTGCAGGCAATAACCCTGAAGTACTAGCTGCTCGCGCAGCTAAAGTCCCCGTAATTCAACGTGCTGTTATGCTCGGTGAACTCATGCGCTTGAAGCAGGGCATTGCAATTGCGGGTACTCACGGTAAAACCACTACGACCAGTTTGGTTGCCTCCGTCTTAGCTGAAGGTGGTCTGGATCCAACCTTTGTGATTGGTGGAAAGCTAAATTCTGCAGGTGCTAATGCGCGCTTAGGCCAAGGCGACTTTATTGTTGTTGAGGCAGATGAGTCTGATGCCTCCTTCTTGCAGTTATTCCCAGCAATGGAGGTAGTCACCAACATTGATGCTGATCACATGGATACCTATCAGCATGACATGGCGAGATTAAAGCAAGCATTTGTCCAGTTCATTCAACGCATGCCTTTTTATGGCATCGCAGTACTTTGTATTGATGATGCAAACGTGCGAGACATTATCCCGTTTGTATCTCAGCCAGTATTACGCTATGGCTTATCTGAAGATGCAGATATTCGTGCAAGTAATGTTCGCGCTGAAGGTACTCGCATGCACTTTACGGTTGATCGTAAAACCGTGCGTCGCCACGGCAATAAGCCTGGTCGACTTGAAGTGCAATTAAATTTACCGGGCTTGCATAACGTTCGCAATGCCCTGGCGGCAATTGGTATCGCTACTGAGCTGGGTGTGGGTGATGAGGCTATTGTGAAAGCTTTATCTGAATTTAGTGGTGTTGGTCGTCGCTTCCAAAGGTATGGTGAAATTCCTTTGGCGTCTGGTGGAAGTTTCACATTGATAGATGATTACGGACATCATCCTGTAGAAATGGCAGCTACTTTATCTGCGGCTCGCGGGGCTTATCCTGATCGTCGCCTGGTATTGGCATTCCAACCACATCGCTTTACAAGAACGCGTGACTGCTTTGGTGAATTTGTTCAGGTCCTCAAAAATTTTGATGCACTTGTGTTAACTGAAGTGTATTCAGCTGGTGAGGCCAAGATTCCAGGTGCTGATGGTCAAAGTCTCATGAAAGCAGCGCTGACAACGGATACAGCTTTAAAAGCCTCTTTAGATAGCTCAGCCGTGGCCTTTGCTCCGAGTGTTGCTGAGATGCCTGAAAAACTCAGCGCCTTATTGCGTGATGGTGATGTCTTAATCACGATGGGTGCAGGTTCTATCTCTGGCTTGCCTCATGTATTGGCGGAGGCAAAACATGCCTAATCAAAGTACACAAATGTATTCCTGGGGTAAGCGCGTGAAGAGTGAGCTCGCAAACTTGGACGTTAAATCTCTTGGTCGAGTGGGTGTATTGCTCGGTGGTCGCTCTGGTGAGCGTGAGATTTCTTTAATGTCGGGTAATGGCGTATTGGAAGCGCTGCTCTCTAAAGGTGTGGATGCGTATCCATTTGATCCAAGCTTGCGTTGCCCAACCGAAATAGCAAAAGAAAAATTTGACCGTGTATTTATCTCTTTGCATGGACGTTACGGTGAGGACGGTACGATCCAGGGATTGCTTGATCTCTTAGGTTTGCCTTATACCGGTAGTGGTGTGTTGGCATCCGCATTAGCGATCGACAAGATTGCGACCAAACTTGTTTGGATCAGTAGCGGCCTTTCAACCCCAGAGTTTCAGGAGTTGAAAGCCGATAGTGACTGGAATGCAGTGGTGCAGCACTTAGGTCTACCATTGATTGTCAAGCCTGCACATGAAGGTTCATCACTCGGTTTAACGAAAGTGAAATCCATCGACGAGTTGCCTGCTGCCTATAAGTTGGCTGCTGGAATGGATAAAAAAGTGATTGCTGAGACTTGCATTGTTGGTGACGAGTTGACTTGCCCCCTAGTTGGATTTGGAGCGGATGCTGAGGCTTTGCCTGTAATCAAAATTATTCCACCTGAAGCCAATTACGATTTTCATAATAAGTACTTCTCTGATGAGACAAAATACTTATGCCCAACCGGTCTAGCGCCAGAGGTAAACAATGCGGTTCAAGAACTAGCATTGGCTGCCTATCGTGCTCTCGGTTGTAGGACTTGGGGTCGCGCTGATGTGATGCTCGATCAAAAAACTGGCAAACCTTATCTCTTGGAGATGAATACATCCCCAGGCATGACTTCACACTCTTTGGTTCCGATGGCTGCAAAAGCAGCTGGTGTTGAATATGCTGAATTAGTTCTCTGGGTCATTAGCCAGACTTTGAATGTCAAAGGGGCTGCGCAAGCATGAGTCGGATGAGTGCTTTCTTAAACGGCTTCGGTGAAGTGTTTACTTCATTGGCATCTCCACTTTGGAATCATGCAGAGCGGATGCAAAAGCTGAGCCGTTTCTTAATGCGCTGTTTCGCGATCATGGTTTGCGTTGGAATTTTAGTGTGGCTAAGTCAGCGCCCCGTCTTTGCCTTACGCCAAGTTGTCATTGAGCCATTGGCTGGACAAACACTCAAACATATTAATAAGCCTGTAGTAAAGCAACAGGTTTTAGAGACGGTTCAAGGAAATTTTTTCAGTGTGAGGTTGGAGGATGTGAAGCGTGGCTTCGAGTCCATGCCTTGGGTGCGTCATGCCAACGTTCGCAGAGTCTGGCCTAACGGATTGATTGTGAGTATTGAAGAGCAAAAGCCTTTTGGTACTTGGGGTGGCGTGGATAGTCACGCCTTAATGAATACCCATGGTGAACTCTTTGCTGGTCGCGTTTCTGATGTGGGAGATGGTATTTCTTTGATTGATTTCTCAGGGCCAGAGGATGCAAGCAAAGAAGTGATGCGCCTATATGAAAAGGCAAATAACTGGTTTAAGCCTTGGAGCGCAGAAGTAAAGAGCTTAACCCTTTCTGATCGCTACGCCTGGCATGTGAAGTTATCCAATGGCATGAAGGTGGAGTTCGGTAGGGATGAAGAGAATTCAGATAAAACATTAACCGAAGATCGTGTCGCGCGCCTATTTAAGTATTGGCCACAGGTTCAAGAGAGATGGGCTAATCGCGTAGATGCAATTGATCTGCGCTATGCAAATGGATTTGCAGTGCATCTTGCTTCGGCAAGTTTGAAAAAGAATGAAGCAGACGGCAAAAAAAGTGAGCAGAAGCAATGAGGAATAAGAATGAGTAAAGACAACCGCGATTTATTGGTCGGATTAGATATTGGAACCTCCAAGGTGGTTGCATTAGTCGCTGAATTGGGAGTTGATGGCCAATTTAATGTAGTTGGCGTTGGCCAAACTGCATCCAAGGGTTTGAAGAAGGGTGTAGTTGTCAATATTGAAGCTACTGTCCAATCCATTCAAAAAGCGCTTGAAGAGGCGGAGGTCATGGCGGATCGCCAGATCGTGCAGGTCTTTACTGGTATCGCTGGAAATCACATTGTGAGCTTTAACTCCAGCGGTATGGTGGCGATTCGCGCTAAAGAGGTTAGCGCTGGTGATGTTGAACGTGTTTTAGAAACTGCTAAAGCAATCAATATTCCAACTGATCAGCAAATTCTCCATATCCTCGTTCAAGAATTCATTATTGATGGGCAAGAAGATGTGCGTGAGCCAATTGGCATGAGTGGTTTACGCCTTGAGGTGAAAGTGCACATTGTTACTGGTGCAGTTAGTGCTGCGCAAAATATTGTGAAGTGTGTGCGTCGTTGTGGCTTGGAAGTAAATGATCTTATCTTGCAGCCGCTAGCCTCTAGCTTAGCTGTGCTAACAGAAGATGAGAAAGAGTTAGGTGTTGTCTTGGTAGATATTGGCGGTGGCACAACTGATATTGCAATTTATTGTCAAGGCTCTATTCGACATACTGCTGTGATTCCGATTGCAGGCGATCAAATTACCAATGACATTGCAATGGCATTGCGTACGCCGACGATTGATGCGGAAGATTTAAAAATTCAGTACGGTATTGCTCGACAAGATATGGCGGATCCAACCACAATGATTGATGTCCCAGGTGTTGGTGATCGTGAGCCACGCCCAATGTCAAAACAAGCCTTAGCTGCCGTGATTGAGCCGCGGGTTGAAGAGTTATTCACATTAGTTCGGGGTGTTGTACGTGATTCTGGTTACGAAGATATGGTGTCTTCAGGAATCGTACTGACCGGCGGAACTTCTTTGATGCCAGGCATGGTTGAGCTTGCTGAACAAGTGTTCTTGCGCCCAGCGCGCATCGGTACCCCTGAGTACCGTGGCCACCTGCATGAAGTTTTACGTAGCCCACGTTTTGCTACCAGTATCGGTTTATTAATGGAAGGCCAGGCGCAACTGTTGCGTGGCCGTCGAGTATCTCAGTCAGGCGCGTTGCAAAGTGTGATCTCGCGCATGAAGGAATGGTTCGCAGGAAATTTTTAAGTTTTTCGTCGTCGTCAATGTAGTACTTATTACCTAGGAGGGTATATGGAATTTGAAATGCTAGATCAAGAAACAGCCGGCAAAACCATTATTAAAGTGGTTGGAGTTGGTGGTGCAGGTGGTAATGCAGTTCAGCACATGATTCGTCGCGGTGTTAATG
>NZ_NCFJ01000330.1:0-2880 GCF_002281105.1 Polynucleobacter sp. 35-46-11 | reverse complement strand
ATTTTGTTCGGTGCTGTTGGTGACTGGAAATACGACACATTGGCTCGTGAACTACGTCCCGAGCAAGCCATTCTAGGATTGCGCAAGCATTTGGAATTATTTGCCAATTTCAGACCAGCTATTTGTTACAAGGAGCTAACTGCTGCCTCCAGTCTTAAGCCTGAAATTGTGAGTGGCCTCGATATCTTGATTATTCGCGAGCTCAATGGCGATATCTACTTTGGTCAGCCTCGCGGCATTCGCACATCTGAGCTTCCTTTATTTAAGGGTGCACGTGAAGGTTACGACATGATGCATTACAGCGAGCCAGAAGTGGAGCGTATTGGTCGAGTTGCTTTTGAGGCTGCACGTAAACGCGGTAAAAAAGTATGTAGCGTTGATAAGGCGAATGTTCTTGAGACATCGCAACTTTGGCGTGATGTCATGATTCGTGTTGGCAAAGAATATCCAGACGTTGAGTTATCACATATGTATGTTGATAACGCAGCAATGCAGTTGGTCAAGGCCCCCAAAGCGTTTGACGTAGTCGTTACGGGCAACTTGTTTGGCGATATTCTCTCTGACGAAGCTTCGATGTTGACCGGCTCGATTGGGATGTTGCCATCAGCTTCGTTAGATAAAAATAATAAAGGCCTGTATGAGCCAAGCCATGGATCAGCGCCAGATATCGCTGGCAAGGGCATTGCTAATCCATTAGCAACAATTCTGTCTGCTGCGATGATGTTGCGCTACTCCCTGGGTATGCCATCTGAAGCTGATTGTATCGAAGCGGCAGTGCAAAAGGTCTTATCACTGGGATTACGAACTGCTGACATTTTTACAGAAGGTACAAAAAAAGTATCTACAGTGGAAATGGGCGATGCGGTTGTAGCCGCTCTTTCATAACCATTTTCACATTACATATACATTCAATAGATCATTCATCATGGCAAATACAAAAACACCATTAGTAGGCTTAGTAGGCTGGCGCGGTATGGTCGGTAGCGTCCTTATGGAGAGGATGCTGGCTGAAAAAGATTTTGATCTGATTGAACCTGTATTTTTCAGTACTAGTCAGGCAGGCGGTGAAGTGCCGCTCTTGAATGGTCAGAAAGTGACCAAGAGCGAGAATGTGTTGCTCAACGCAAATGACATCAAAGCGCTTTCCCGTTGTGACATCATTTTGACCTGCCAGGGCGGTGATTACACCAATGAGATTTTTCCTCAACTACGTGCTGCCGGTTGGCAAGGTCACTGGATTGATGCGGCTAGCGCATTGCGCATGAAAGATGATGCAGTATTAATTTTAGATCCTGTGAATCGACCTGTAATTGATAAAGCATTAGCTGCAGGCGGAAAAAATTGGATTGGTAGTAACTGCACAGTTAGCTTAATGATGATGGCGATGGGTGGCTTGGTGAAGGCCGATATGGTTGAGTGGATTAGCGCTATGACATATCAGGCGGCTTCTGGTGCTGGCGCTCAGAACATGCGTGAGTTGTTGTTGCAAATGGGTGCATTACGCGATAGCGTGGCAACCGAATTAGCTGATCCGTCTTCATGGATCTTAGATATTGATCGCAAAGTTACCGATACTTTGCGTTCTCCGGATTTTCCTAAGAAAAACTTTCGTAACACTCCTTTAGCTGGTAGCTTGATTCCCTGGATTGATGTCCCGGTAGAGAATGGCCAAACTAAAGAAGAGTGGAAGGGCGGCGCTGAGTTTAATAAGATCCTAGGCCGACCTCCATTTAGATCTCCTGGAAGTATTCCAATTGACGGTTTATGTGTTCGCGTTGGCGCTATGCGTTGCCACTCCCAAGGCTTGACTGTCAAACTGAAAAAAGATATTCCCTTAAAGGAAATCGAAACAATCTTAGCTAACGATAATCAATGGGTTAAGGTAATTCCAAACGACCGCGAGACTACTGAGCGTGAATTATCTCCAGCAGCAATTAGCGGTACTTTGACGGTCCCCATTGGCCGTTTGCATAAGATGGCGATGGGCCCAGAGTATCTTGGTGCATTTACAGTCGGCGATCAACTCTTGTGGGGCGCTGCTGAGCCTTTACGTCGGATGTTAAGAATTTTATTGGCTGACAATGCTTAAGGCTCAGATGCTCAAACTTTTCTTTGCGGGAATTATTAGCTTAGCGCTTTCTACTGGTGCTTTTGCTATCTCATTGGGTAAAGCAAATTTAGTATCCAGTCCCGGTGAAACTCTTCGTATTGAGGTGCCAATCGAGTTAGCTGCCGACGAGCAAAATCTTTTATCGACTCTATCGGCCTCCATACCGCCCTCAAGTGAGTATGAGCGACTTAGTATTTCATCCAAAATTTTAGACTTTAATGCTCAAGTTATGGTCTATAGATCAAAAGATGAGCGATTGATGGTGCTAGTTGAGACAGTAAAACCTGTGCCCATTACAGATGACATCTTTGTTGATTTGTTGCTGACCTTAAATTGGTCTTCAGGATCGATTACTAGAATATTTACTTTTGTAAATGGAAGTATTCCTAAGTTCCTTGTGGAGCCTGGACAAACACTGTCTTCAATTGCTTCGCAGATGGATTCGGATCGTCCGGAATTTACGCTTGATCAAAAAATGATGGCTTTATATCAAGCCAATCCCGATGCTTTTGCTGGCGGAAATATTAATCGTTTGTTGGCA
Source organism: Polynucleobacter sp. 35-46-11 (assembly GCF_002281105.1). Lineage (NCBI taxonomy): Bacteria > Pseudomonadati > Pseudomonadota > Betaproteobacteria > Burkholderiales > Burkholderiaceae > Polynucleobacter > Polynucleobacter sp. 35-46-11. The sequence goes on along the minus strand of NZ_NCFJ01000330.1, from coordinate 229 downwards.
GGCTCCGAGCTCTTGATCCCTAAACCTGAGACAGTACAGGCAATTAATTCGAAGGAGGCTCAAAAGTTTGTTGAGTCTGCTGCCCAACAATGGTCTGAGAAAAAGACTAATTCAGCCAGTGTTGAAGTGAGTGCTGATGAAGCGGTTAATCCCGCTAATCGCTTAAAGATTGGTTCTAGTGGTGATGCCGATGCTGACACCAAGCGGATTACAGAAGAAATAGTAGCCC
>NZ_NCFJ01000036.1:0-16360 GCF_002281105.1 Polynucleobacter sp. 35-46-11 | reverse complement strand
CTGCCTCGCGTTGTTCTGGATTAAGGTTTGCGAGCAAGTCTGAGTACATCGCCCCAATTATAATTTGCCTCTTATGCCAAATGCTTCGAATACCCCTAACTCACCAGCGGCCAGCTCCTTAGACGAACTAGCCAAATCCTACGAACCCGCCCCAATTGAAGCCTATTGGGGCCCGGAATGGGAACGCCGAGGCATTGCCGACGCCACCCTAGATCAGGGTAAGGAAGATTTCTCGATTCAATTGCCGCCACCGAATGTGACAGGCACCCTACACATGGGTCACGCTTTTAACCAAACCATCATGGATGGCTTGGTGCGTCATGCCCGTATGTCTGGCAAAAATACCTTGTGGGTTCCAGGCACAGATCACGCTGGTATCGCCACGCAAATCGTTGTTGAGCGTCAGCTTGATGCGCAGAAAGTTTCTCGTCACGATTTAGGCCGCGAGAAATTCTTAGAAAAAGTATGGGAGTGGAAGGAAACTTCCGGCAATACCATCACCCGTCAGATTCGTCGTTTAGGCGCCTCGATTGATTGGGGTAAAGAATATTTCACAATGGACAGCAAGATGTCCAAGGCAGTTGTTGAAGTATTTGTTCGCTTACATGAACAAGGTTTGATTTACCGCGGCAAACGTTTAGTGAACTGGGATCCCGTTTTAGGAACTGCAGTCTCTGATTTAGAAGTAGTAAGCGAAGAAGAAGATGGCTCGATGTGGCACATCCGCTATCCATTAGCAGATGGCTCCGGACACCTGACCGTTGCCACTACTCGCCCGGAGACCTTATTGGGCGACGTTGCCGTCATGGTTAACCCAGAAGACGAGCGCTATAAACATCTCATTGGTAAATCAGTACAACTGCCACTATGCAATCGTGAAATTCCGATCATTGCAGATGACTATGTTGATTTAGCTTTTGGTACTGGCGTAGTTAAAGTGACACCTGCGCATGACTTCAACGACTACGCTGTTGGACAACGCCACCAATTACCGCTCATTAACATCCTTACCCTGGATGCCAAGATCAATGAGAATGCGCCAGCGGTTTATCAAGGTCTTGAGCGTTTTGCTGCACGCAAACAAATCGTTGCTGATTTAGATGCTGCCGGTTTACTAGAAAAAGTACAGCCTCATAAATTGATGGTGCCCCGTGGTGATCGCACTCAAACCATCATTGAGCCAATGCTGACTGATCAATGGTTTGTTGCAGTGTCCAAGCCAAGCCCTGACAATAAATATCAACCAGGCTCCTCGATTGCTGGCGCAGCATTAGATGCTGTCACTAAAGGTGATATCAAGCTCGTTCCAGAAAACTGGATTAACACGTACACCCAGTGGCTAGAAAATATTCAAGACTGGTGTATCTCACGTCAACTCTGGTGGGGTCATCAAATCCCGGCCTGGTATGGCGATGATGGCCAGATCTTTGTCGCCCGCTCTGAAGAAGAAGCCAAGGCTAAAGCTGCCGCTGCCGGATACAAAGGTCAACTCAACCGCGACCCTGATGTTTTAGATACTTGGTTTAGCTCTGCGCTGGTGCCTTTTAGCTCTTTAGGCTGGCCTGAAGAGACTCCAGCCCTTCAGCATTTCCTACCCTCATCAGTATTGGTAACCGGCTTTGACATCATCTTCTTCTGGGTAGCCAGAATGGTCATGATGACTTGTCATTTCACTGGCAAGGTGCCATTTAATACGGTTTATGTTCATGGCCTAGTACGTGATGCTGAGGGCCAGAAGATGAGTAAGTCCAAAGGAAATACTTTGGATCCAATCGACCTCATTGACGGCATCAAGATTGAAGACTTAGTTGCTAAACGCACTACCGGCTTGATGAATCCCAAGCAGGCTGAAAGCATTGGTAAGAAAACCAAGAAAGAGTTTCCGGAGGGTATTCCTGCGTTTGGTACGGATGCCCTGCGTTTCACCTTTGCCTCACTTGCATCGCTTGGTCGCAACATTAACTTTGACCAAAAACGTTGTGAAGGCTACCGTAACTTCTGCAATAAACTCTGGAATGCCACGCGTTTTGTTCTCATGAATTGCCCTGGCAATGATCAAGAGAATGGTTTTGCACCTTGTGACAGCCAATGTGGTCCAGAAGGGCAGCTTGACTTCTCTCCAGCAGATCGTTGGATTGTTTCTTTACTACAAAGAACCGAGACTGATGTTGCTAAAGGCTTCCAAAACTATCGCTTTGACAATATTGCTACCAGCATCTATCAGTTTGTTTGGGATGAGTATTGTGATTGGTACTTGGAGTTAGCCAAGGTTCAACTGCAAACTGGTACGCCTGCACAGCAACGCGCTACCCGCCGAACCCTCCTACGTATTTTGGAAACCATCTTGCGCATGGCGCATCCACTCATTCCCTTTATTACGGAAACGCTCTGGCAAACCGTTGGGCCTAAGGTTGGTAAAGAACTGGTGAAACAAGAAAAACAAACCATTGCTCTGCAGCCCTACCCTGTTGCTCAGCTTGATAAGATTGATGAGCAGAGCGAAGCTTGGGTAGCTCAGATTAAATCGATTGTGGATGCCTGCCGCAATTTACGCGGTGAGATGCAAGTCTCACCCGCACTAAAGGTGCCCCTCTGGATTAGTGGGCCGCAAGATTTCTTAAAGAAGGCAAGTCCATACCTTACTGCCTTGGCCAAGTTATCTGAAGTCAAAATCTATGATGACGAGTCCGCTTTAGAGAAAGATGCTCCTGGTGCACCAATGGCCCTGGTTGGTAATCTCAAGTTATTACTCAAAATCGAAGTAGACGTGGCAGCCGAGAGAATTCGCCTGAGCAAGGAAATTGAGCGCCTAGCGAATGAGATTACCAAAGCACGCAGCAAGCTTGGCAATGAAAGCTTTGTGGCTCGCGCCCCAGAAGAGGTTGTTGCACAAGAAAAACAGCGTCTTGCTGGCTTTGAACAAAACCATGAGAAGCTTGTTGCACAATTAGAGCGACTGAAATAAAGCAGCAATCAAACTGATCGGAATTGCCATGCCATTAAGCACTAAAGCCGTTACCAAAGCAGTCTTCCCTGTTGCAGGTTTGGGCACACGCTTCTTACCGGCCACCAAGGCCAGCCCGAAAGAAATGCTCAATGTAGTTGATAAGCCCCTCATTCAGTATGCGGTTGAGGAAGCGATTGCTGCCGGCATTACTGAAATGATTTTTGTGACCGGTCGCAGCAAGCGCGCCATCGAGGATCACTTTGATAAGGCCTATGAATTAGAAGCTGAGCTCGAAGCAAAAAATAAGCAGGCGCTCTTAGAGATCGTACGCAGCGTGAAGCCAAGTCATGTAGATTGTGTTTACGTTCGTCAACCGGAAGCGCTTGGTTTGGGTCACGCCGTCTTGTGCGCAGAAAAGCTCGTACGAGATGAACCTTTCGCCATCATTCTCGCGGATGACTTACTCGATGGCCAACCGCCAGTTCTGAAGCAGATGCTCAAAGTGTTTGATGAGCAAAATGGCTCAGTATTAGCGGTAGAAAAAATTGATCCATCTAAGAGTAGTTCCTACGGCATTATTTCTGGGGCAGAAGTATCTAAGGGTATCTATCGCTTAAATGGGATTGTGGAAAAGCCGCAGCCTAAAGATGCGCCATCCAACTTAGCGGTAGTAGGTCGCTACGTTCTGTCTTCTGACATCTTCAATCACATTCGCAATCTCAAGCCTGGTGCCGGCGGAGAAATCCAACTCACCGATGCAATTGCATCCTTACTCAAAGAGGAGCCTGTATTTGCTTATGAATACGATGGCGTGCGCTATGACTGTGGCAGCAAGCTAGGCTATCTCAAGGCTTCCGTGGAATTTGCTTTACGCCACCCAGAAGTGAGCACTGAGTTTGCAGCGTATCTCAAGAGCCGCTCTTTAACCTAGACTTCACAATGAATCTCCAAGAGGAGAAAAGCAAAAAAGGCAGAAATCACTTTCTGCCTTTTTCTTTACTGTTCATAGTCTGCAGCGTGTTTTATCTTCTCTTCAAAAAGAAAACCAATACATCGCCTTCTGTGGTGCTAGAGAGAAGTTCATTGCCAGTCTGCTTGGCAAATGCGGGGAAGTCATGGGCCGCACCAGAATCGGTTGCCTTCACTTTGAGCACTTCGCCGGACTGCATTGTGGCTAAAGCTTTTTTGGTACGCAAGATGGGGAGTGGGCAGTTCATGCCAATTGCATCTACCTCGAGATTAAATTCGATAGCATCACTCACTTAGAGGCCACCCAGTCTTTCACGCCAGCCAATGCCGCGCCCAACTTGCTAGGATCGGTACCGCCAGCCATTGCCATCTCTGGTTTGCCGCCGCCCTTGCCACCAACTTGCTGAGCAACAAAGTTCACTAAGTCACCTGCTTTTACTTTAGCAATCGAGTCTGCAGTCACGCCAGCGATCAAACTGACTTTATCGCCCTGTACAGAGGCCAACACAATGGCTGCTGTTTTCAGCTTGGCTTTTAAGGCATCCATAGTCTCGCGTAATACTTGCGCATCAGCACCATCTAAGCGGGCCGCTAAGACCTTGATGCCATTGACATCAATAGCCTGGGTTGCCAACTCGTCACCTTGGCTGGCAGCGAGTTTGGAATTCACTTTATCCAACTCACGCTCAGCTTGACGCAAGCTATCTTGGAGTTGAGCAACACGATTCACTAAATCACCTGGATGGGTTTTCAGAATGGTCGCTGCTTCGTTAATTTTGTCTTCCAAGCCCTGCAGGAAGTTCAAGGCATTTCTGCCAGTGACTGCTTCAACTCGACGGATGCCGGCAGCAACACCACCTTCAGAAACAATCTTAAGACTACCAATGTCACCCGTGCGACCCACGTGAGTGCCCCCACATAGCTCTTTAGAACTACCGATTTCTAGTACGCGAACTTCATCACCATACTTCTCGCCAAAGAGCATCATGGCGCCAGTCTTTTGTGCATCATCCAAAGACATCACTTTTCCAGAAGTCGCAGTATTAGCCAAGATCTCGGCATTCACAATATCTTCTACCCGACGAATTTCTTGTGCAGTAATTGGCGCGTTGTGAGTAAAGTCAAAGCGGGTTTTGCTTGCATCAACTAGTGAACCTTTTTGTTGCACGTGATCACCTAAAACTTCACGTAATGCTTTATGCAAAATATGTGTAGCACTGTGATTACGCATCGTTTCCGTTCTTTGCTCGGTATCCACCAAGGCGTTGATTGCATCGCCTATCTTGAGCTCACCCTCTTGCACTTCACCCTGGTGACCAAAAACATCAGCCTGAATCTTGAAGGTATCTTCAACTGCAAAACGCACAGCTTCATTACGCAATTCACCCTTATCGCCAACCTGTCCACCAGACTCGGCATAAAAAGGGGTGTTATCCAAAACAATCACTGCAGCATCGCCAGCTTTGACAGACTGCACAGCAGAGCCATCAACATAAAGCGCAGTTACTTTGGCACCTTCATGTTTCAAGGTGTCATAGCCATGGAACTGAGTCGGTTTACCCGAGTACTCCAAGCCTTGAGCCACCTTGAACTTACCAGCCGCCCTTGCTTGATCACGCTGCTTTTGCATTGCCAAATCAAAACCTTCAGCATCCACCGTGACATCGCGCTCACGGCAAACGTCTGCAGTCAAATCCAACGGGAAGCCAAAGGTATCGTGTAAGCGGAAAGCGGTTTCACCATCAACCGTCTTAGCACCACCAGCAAGTGCACCTTCCAAAATTTCCATACCGTTCGCGATTGTCTGAAAGAAGCGCTCTTCTTCCTGCTTAATTACTTCACTCACTTTATCTTTTGCTGCCTGCAACTCTGGATAAGCTTGACCCATCTCTTTTACAAGAGCAGGGACGAGTTGATAGAAAAATGGTTTGCGTGCGCCTAATTTGTAACCGTGTCGAATCGCGCGGCGCGTAATGCGACGCAGTACATAGCCACGACCCGCGTTACCCGGAATCACGCCATCTACTACGATAAAACTACAGGCACGAATGTGATCAGCAATCACTTTGAGTGATGGGCTATCTGGATCGCAATTCTCACCACCAGCCGCATCAACCGCTTCCTTTGCTGCCTTCAGCAAATTAACAAAGAGATCGATCTCGTAGTTGGAATGCACGTGTTGCAATACGGCTGCGATACGCTCAAGACCCATACCGGTATCTACGCTAGGCTTAGGCAATGGATGCATATTGCCCGCTTCGTCGCGATTGAACTGCATGAATACGTTATTCCAAATCTCAATGTAGCGATCACCATCTTCATCAGGACTTCCTGGAGGACCGCCAGCAATATGAGGGCCATGATCGTAGAAAATTTCTGTACAAGGACCACATGGGCCTGTGTCGCCCATCATCCAGAAATTATCTGAGGCATAGCGAGCACCTTTGTTATCGCCGATGCGAATAATCCGCTCAGCCGGCACTCCGATTTGCCTATTCCAAATCTCATAAGCCTCATCGTCTTCCGCATAGACGGTGACGAGCAGCTTTTCTTCCGGCAACTTGAATACCTCAGTCAATAAACCCCAAGCAAACTGAATGGCATCTTTCTTGAAGTAATCTCCAAAAGAGAAGTTGCCCAGCATTTCAAAGAAGGTGTGATGACGGGCTGTATAGCCCACGTTATCCAAATCATTGTGTTTGCCACCGGCACGAATACATTTTTGGGCAGTGGTTGCGCGGTTGTAGGGGCGCTTGTCAAAGCCTAAAAAGACGTCCTTGAACTGATTCATTCCCGCATTGGTAAATAGCAGGGTTGGGTCATCTCCAGGCACCACTGGGCTGGAAGGGACAATTTGGTGGCCTTTTTGGGCGAAGTAGTCCAGGTATGCCTGGCGAATTTGGGAGACTTTCATGCGAATAATTATCGCATTGGCACTAGTCTGGGGCAAACCCTAGGCAAACCTGCTCAATCCTGCCTTACAATCCCGTAACATTAATAAATAGATCGGCATTTAAGTCGATATAAGGAGCTCAACTTGAAAATTCGCAATCAACGGGATTTTGGTGCCGGAATCATGTACATGGTTATTGGCCTATTTTTTACAATCGTAGCAAGACAATACCCCATGGGTACCGCCGCCAAAATGGGTCCAGGCTACTTTCCCTTCTATTTAGGGATCCTCATGACCCTCTTGGGACTTCTAGTGCTGGTGAAATCCCTTGGCGCCAAGGCTGCCATTGAAAAAATTCCACCATTCCACTGGAAAATCATCGCCCTCATTACTGGTTCAGTCGTGCTCTATGGGCTTTTATTACCAACCATGGGCTTCATCGTTGCTGTATTCGTATTGGTTTTCGTATCCGCCAGCGCCAGCCATGAGTTTCATTGGAAAGGCACCTTAATCAACGCTAGTTTCTTGATTGCGTTTACCTATTCAGTCTTCGTTTTGGGCTTAAGTCTTCAGTTCCCATTACTACCAGCTTTTTTAAATAACTAACCGGGAAACTAAAAATGGACTTATTTGCTAATTTAGCCCTTGGTTTCGATACGGCTTTTACCCTCCAAAATCTGATGTACTGCTTTATTGGTTGCATATTGGGCACGCTAATTGGCGTTTTGCCAGGTCTAGGCCCCATCGCTACGATTGCGATGTTGTTGCCCGCCACCTATGCATTACCTCCAGTTGCCGCTTTGATTATGTTGTCCGGTATTTACTATGGATCACAGTATGGCGGCTCCACAACAGCGATTTTGCTCAACATCCCGGGGGAGACGTCCTCGGTGGTGACCGCTATTGATGGCTACCAAATGGCCAGAAATGGTCGAGCGGGTGTAGCCCTCTTTACCGCTGGTATGGGCTCATTCTTTGCTGGTTGCGTAGCAACCCTAGTTTTAGCTGCATTTGCTGCACCACTCTCAGAACTGGCATTCAAGTTTGGCCCTGCTGAATACTTCTCCCTAATGGTTTTAGGGTTAATCGGTGCGGTCGTGCTGGCCTCTGGCTCTTTGATCAAGGCTATCGGCATGATCATTTTGGGGCTTTTAATGGGCCTTGTCGGAACCGACGTTAACTCTGGTGTAGCTCGCTACTCATTCGATCTTCCCCAGTTAAGCGATGGCATTGGCTTCGTTTCAGTTGCAATGGGCGTATTCGGCTTTGCTGAAATCATGGGCAACCTCGAAAAAAAGGATGGTGATGAGGGCTTCTTGAACAAGATGACCACCATGATCCCAACTAAGCAAGATGTGAAGCGCATGATTCCATCCATCTTACGCGGCACAACCATTGGATCCATCCTCGGAATTCTGCCGGGCGGCGGCGCAGCCTTAGCAGCATTTGGTGCCTACTCGGTTGAAAAGAAATCCTCTAAGTACAGCCATGAGTTTGGTAAGGGTGCAATTGAAGGTGTAGCAGGTCCAGAAGCAGCTAACAATGCTGCAGCTCAAACTTCCTTCATTCCATTGCTCACTTTGGGCATTCCACCAAATGCTGTGATGGCTTTGATGGTTGGCGCAATGACCATTCATAACATTCAACCAGGTCCACAAGTAATGACCAGCAACCCAGCCTTGTTCTGGGGTCTGATCGCTTCCATGTGGATTGGTAACGTGATGTTGATTCTCTTGAACTTGCCGCTCATTGGTATCTGGGTGAAGCTCTTGAAGATTCCTTACCGCTTTATGTACCCAGCTATTCTGGTGTTCTGCTGTATCGGCGTCTATACCGTCAACAACGCCGTATTTGATGTTTATGTGACTGCAGCCTTTGGCTTAATTGGTTACCTCTTCTTCAAGCTGGGTTGCGAACCCCCTCCATTGCTGCTGGGCTTCGTACTCGGACCAATGATGGAAGAGAACTTCCGTCGCGCCCTACTGTTGTCACGCGGTGATTTCACTACCTTCCTAACCCGTCCATTATCTTTAGGCCTACTCATCGCAGCAGCCCTCTTGGTTGTGATAGTGGCATTACCAGCGGTTAAGAAAACCCGTGAAGAGGCTTTTGTAGAAGATTAACTCTCGAATACTTCCCGGACACAAGCCCGCAGCAGTTTGCGGGCTTTTTTCTTGATGGGTGGGGGTTTTCTCTACAATGAGTGCATGTCCCAAGATAGCAAACCATCTAAATCGCCCGCCGGCACTGTTGCTGAGCCCTCTAACTTTTTGCGCCAGATCATCGATCATGATCTCGCGAGTGGCACCTACCAGAACCGCAGCAATCGCGATGGTCAAGCTATTCCCTCCATCATCACGCGTTTTCCACCAGAGCCCAATGGCTACCTCCATATTGGTCACGCCAAAAGTATTTGCCTCAACTTTGGCTTAGCTGCTGATTACAACAATCAAGTGGGTGGTGCACGTTGCAATATGCGCTTGGATGACACCAATCCAGTGAAGGAAGATGTTGAGTATGCCGACAGTATTTTGGATGCAGTCAAATGGCTTGGCTTTGATTGGGGTACACACCTTTATCACGCGAGCGATTACTTTGATCGGCTCTATGAGTTTGCAGAAATTCTGATTCAGAATGGCAAAGCGTATATTGATAGTCAAAGTGCAGATGACATCCATACCAATCGTGGCAACTTTGGCCAAGTTGGAAAAAATAGCCCTTACCGCGATCGCACTGCCGATGAGAATCTTGCCTTATTCCGCGAGATGCGCGATGGCAAATACAAAGATGGTGAACATGTTCTGCGCTTGAAGATCGATATGGCGCATCCGAATATCATCATGCGTGATCCTGTGGTCTATCGCATTCGCCATACCGATCACCACCGCACTGGTAACAAATGGTGCATCTATCCTTTATATGATTTCACGCACTGCATTTCAGATGCGCTAGAAAATGTTTCGCACTCTATCTGCACACTAGAATTTGAAAATAATCGCCCGCTCTACGATTGGATTGTCGCCTCATTAGCAGAGCTGGGGATCTTTAAAAATCCCGTTCCGCGCCAATATGAATTCGCCCGCCTCAACTTAACTTACACCATCACTAGCAAGCGCAAACTACTGCAATTGGTAGAAGAAAAACAGGTTAATGGCTGGGATGATCCTCGCATGCCAACCATCGTAGGCATTCGTCGTAGAGGCTATACGCCTGAGAGCATTCGCTTGTTCTGTGAACGCATCGGCGTTTCTAAAGCAGACAGCTGGATCGATATGAGTACTTTGGATCAAGCCTTGCGCGATGATCTTGAAACCAAGGCTCCACGGGCTACAGCGGTTCTTAAGCCACTTAAACTCGTCATTGAAAACTTTGATGCGTCAGCGAGTGAGCCTTGCTCAGCGCCGCGCCATCCACAGCATCCTGAGTGGGGCAATCGTGAGTTTCATTTCACAAAAGAGTTGTGGATTGAAGAAGATGACTTCATGAAAGAGCCTATTAAAGGATTCTTTAGACTCTATCCGCCGATTGGCGATCAAGCCGGTGGACGCGTGCGCTTACGTCATGGCTTTGTGGTTGAGTGCACTGGCTTTGAAGTGGATGCCAATGGTAATGTCATTCAAGTGAATGCGACTCACTTCCCAGATAGTAAGAGCGGTACCCCTGGCTCAAACAATTACAAGGTCAAGGGCAACATTCATTGGGTTAGTGCAGCTGAGGCTGTGCCAGCGCAAGTTCGTCTCTACGATCACTTGTTTAATGACCCACACCCCGATAGTGGTGATAAGAATTTCCTTGATGCGATTAATCCCAACTCTAAGCAAACGATTACTGCGTACTTAGAGCCTTGCATGAAAGACGCTAAAGCAGAAGATCGCTTTCAGTTTGAGCGTCACGGTTACTTTGTAGCAGACCAAAGCGATTGCAAACCAGGTCAGCCCGTATTTAATCGTACGGTTGGACTCAAGGATTCTTGGAAATAGTTTTCAGAAACTCTGCGACGCCGGGATAGCGTAGCGGAGTTTTCAATTCTGCTAGCCGCGTATTGCTTACGCGCCGTGACTCCCGCATAAAAGACCACAGCATGGGGGATACGATTTTCTCCAACTGCTCAGCCGACAATCTTGGTGGTCGCTCTAGACCAAAGGCATCAGCTACCTCATCAAAGTAGTCACCCATTTTAGTTTCACCACCATCACAAGCATTAATGACGCGCTGTGGTTTACCGTGATAAACAGCCGCACAAACCAATCTTGCCAAATCATCGCTCTGTATATGGTTTGAGTACGCATCCTCAGCTGGATTTAGGGCAGGTGTGCCGGCCTGTATGCGCTCAACTGGTAATCGGTTAACAGCATAAATACCTGGCACGCGCAGGATGGTCAGTACGACTCCATGAGCTGGAGCCCAAAGACGCAGACAATTTTCTGCATTCACTCTTCGCTTTGCTCGCTCGCTTTGAGGGTTGACTGGGGTCACTTCACTCACCCTGCCACCCGCATGATCGCCATAAACACCAGTAGTACTCACATAAATCAAGCGCCCAACATTATCAGAACCTTGGGCTAAAATTCGGAGGAGGTTGCGAGTTCGGCAATCGCGATGACCTGTATTTTGGGGTGGTGCCAAGTGGATCACAGTTTGCGCTAATCCACTTAAACGCCACAAGCTATCAGGCTTATCCAGATCCCCCAAAATCGGAATCGCGCCAACTGCTCTCAACTCCGGAAAACGGGTTTTCTGGGAAGTTAGGGCATATACGCGATGACTTCGAGCGAGTTGCTTGGCAACACGCAGGCCAATGTCACCGCAGCCGACGATCAGGATTCGAGATTTACCAAAAGATTGCATAGGTCACATCGTAACGATTTATTGAAAGGAATGAGAGTGTCCTACCAAGTCACGCTCAAGACGAGCGGCAAACAATTTACCGTCCAGAAGGATGAAACCCTGCTGGAAGCGGCACTTCAACAGGGCATCACCCTTCCCTATGGTTGTAAAAATGGTGCTTGCGGATCCTGTAAAGGCAAGGTTTTAGAAGGTCAGGTAGAGCATGGTCAACATAGTGCCGCCGCTTTAAGCCTGTCTGATGAAGCTGCTGGGGGCACCTTATTTTGTTGCGCCCATCCTAAATCCGACCTTCTCATTGAAGCTCGCGAAGTTCAAGGCGCTGGCGATATCGCTATTCGCAAAGTTCCCTGTCGTGTGAACAGCATTACAAAACCGAGTGCTGATGTGGCGATTCTCAAACTACAACTGCCGGCTGCCGAGCGCTTTCAATTTCTGGCGGGACAGTATTTAGAATTTCTACTCAAAGATGGGCAGCGCCGCGCCTACTCAATTGCCAATGCGCCCGATCAAGAGGGCCCCCTCGAGCTGCATATTCGCCACTTGCCTGGCGGTCTCTTTACCGACTTTGTCTTTGGCGCAAAAGATCCTGCATTAAAAGAAAAAGATATTCTGCGTTTTGAAGGCCCATTAGGTAGCTTCTTCTTGAGAGAAGACTCTAAAAAACCGATCATCTTTGTTGCGGCAGGCACCGGCTTTGCGCCGATTAAATCCATCATCGAGCAAATGCAGTTCAAAAAAATTCAGCGTTCGATTCACCTATATTGGGGCGGACGGCGCCCAAGCGACCTCTACTTCGATGAGCTCTGCCAGTCATGGGCAAGGGATATTCCAGACTTCAAATACACCCCCGTCATCTCAGATGCCCTCCCAGAGGATCAATGGGCTGGATGTACAGGCTTTGTGCATCAAGCAGTAATCGCCGACCATGCCGACATGAGCCCTTGCCAGGTCTATGCCTGCGGAGCTCCTGTCATGGTCAATGCAGCCCGCCAGGACTTTGTATCTCAGTGCAAGCTACCTGAAGAGGAATTCTTTGCGGACTCCTTCACCAGCGCTGCTGATCTCGCGACAAACTAGTCTGCTAAGCGTGATAATAGAAACCTCATTTGACCTCACTTTGCACACGACATGAATAAGCCAGCCCAATCAGTAGATGCCCACTCAGTGATGTTTATTACCCCACGGCCAGAAGTAATGATGGTTGAGGGTAAAGGCTCATGGCTGACCGATAACAATGGCAAGCGCTACTTAGACTTCTTGCAAGGGTGGGCCGTCAACTGTCTAGGCCATAGCAATCCCGGCATGATTGAAGCGCTGAATGCACAAGCTAAGAAGCTCATTAATCCGAGTCCCGCTTTTTATAACGAGCCGATGATTCGCTTATCGAATTTACTGACCGATAACAGTTGCTTTAACAAAGTGTTTTTTGCTAATAGCGGGGCTGAGGCCAATGAGGGCGCTATCAAGCTAGCACGCAAATGGGGTCAACTTAATAAGTCCGGCGCCTTTGAAATCATCACCTTTGATCATAGCTTTCATGGTCGCACCTTAGCGACGATGAGCGCATCTGGTAAGCCAGGCTGGGACACCATGTTTGCCCCACAAGTTCCCGGTTTCCCAAAAGCTGATTTGAATGATTTAGATTCCGTTAAAAAACTGGTGACTGATAAGACGGTTGCAGTGATGCTTGAGCCGGTACAAGGCGAAGGTGGCGTGATCCCAACTACGAAAGAATTTATGCAAAATCTGCGTAAATTCACTAAAGAAAATAATATTCTGCTAATCGTAGATGAAGTACAGGCCGGCTGCGGTCGCACTGGAAAACTCTTCGCCTATCAACATTACGGTATCGAACCCGACATCATGACCTTGGGCAAAGGTATTGGTGGTGGCGTTCCCTTGGCAGCGCTCATGGCGACTGATGCGGTTGCTTGCTTTGTTCCAGGCGATCAAGGCGGTACCTATAACGGCAACCCACTAATGACTGCAGTAGGCATCAGTGTGATCGAGCAACTATTAGCGCCAGGCTTCCTGGAATCCGTTCGCGCCAAAGGCGAATTACTCAGCAAAGAGCTGCTGGCCATCTCTTCAGAATTTAATTTAGATGGTGAACGTGGTGAAGGACTTTTGCGCGCCCTCATGTTGAGTAGCGATATTGGCGGCAAGCTGGTTGAACTTGCTCGCGATAGAGGCCCAGAGGGATTGCTGATCAACTCACCAAGACCTAACCTCTTGCGCTTTATGCCAGCACTCAATGTATCCGATGATGAAATCCATCAGATGTGCAATATTTTGAGAGAGCTGCTCAAGCAAGTTGCCTAAAAGCAACTAGATAGAATGCAATAAAGGAGCCTTGGGCTCCTTTATTTTTTTAGTTAGCCCACTAAATTCTTTGGTAGCGAGAACGTAATGTCTTCAACAACACCTTCAAGATTACGAATACTGCGCGGGCCAAATTCCTGAATCCTCTCCACAATTGAAAGGGCCAAGCTTTCTGGGGCTGACGCACCTGCAGTGAGACCCACTCGCTTCTTACCAACAAACCATTCAGCCTGGAGTTGCTCTGGCGCATCAACCATGTAAGCCGGTACGCCGAGTTTTTCAGCCAATTCACGCAAGCGATTCGAGTTCGAACTTGCTTTGCTTCCCACCACAATAACGATCTCAACTTGAGGCGCCATAAATTTCACAGCATCTTGGCGGTTCTGAGTGGCATAACAAATATCTTGTTTGCGCGGCTGAACAATATTTGGAAACTTTTGAGTTAATGCATCAACGATTTCTTTTGTCTCATCTACGGAGAGGGTAGTTTGCGTTACATAAGCAATTTTTTCATCTTCAGCAAAAGGCAGTTGAGCAACATCCGCTACTTTTTCAATCAGATGAACGCCTTTTTTCACTTGCCCCATCGTGCCTTCAACTTCCGGATGCCCGGCATGGCCAATCATCAAGACCGTGAAACCATCCTTACACATCTTGACGACTTCAAGATGAACTTTGGTAACCAGGGGGCAGGTAGCGTCATACACCTGCAGTCCGCGTGCCTCAGCGTCTTGGCGAACCTCTTGAGAGACACCATGGGCACTAAACACCACGATGCCACCTTTAGGAACTTCATGCAACTCATCCACAAACACAGCGCCTTTTTCACGCAAACCATTTACGACATAGGCGTTGTGAACAATTTCATGGCGTACATAAATTGGCGCGCCAAAACGGGTCAGCGCTTCATTCACGATATTGATCGCGCGATCTACACCCGCGCAAAAACCGCGTGGCTGTGCCATCAAAATTTCTGCGGTGTCGTGCGCGCTAGATGGATTACTCATAACTTACAGAATCGCAACGATTTCAGCTTCGAAGGTAACTGGCCTTCCAGCAAGCGGGTGATTGAAATCAAACCAAGCACCTTCTTCATTAATAGATTGCAACACACCAGCATATTGCGCGCCACCAGGAGCATTAAATTCGATTACATCACCAGGATTGAATTCCACATCATCATCTCGACCCTCTTTAAGCGCGCCCAAAGTAACCCACTGAATTAATTCTTCCTTGCGTTCACCAAAACTTTCTTCCGGCGGCAGTAAGGCGCTTTTCTTTTCACCCACACCCAGTCCGATTAATACCTTTTCAAAACAAGGCGCAAATTGACCAGAACCCATCAGCACCGTCGCAGGACGATCGATAAAAGTATTGATGTAATCATCCCCGCTAGGCAAAGTCAGCCGATAGTTGAGAGTCAGGAAGGAGTTGGGCAAAACCGTAAACTTAGTCATAAGGTAATTGTATCTAGGCCCGACCTCAGCGTGCACTCACCGATTACGGATTGGCCAAAAATGGAGCGGCCTCGCGAGAAACTGCGCGCCCTCGGAGCATCAGCCCTGAGCGATGCGGAATTGCTTGCAATCTTTCTGCGCGTTGGCGTCAAAGGCAAAACTGCCGTAGCTTTAGCTGGTGACCTTCTTCACTATTTTGGCAATTTGCCGCGCCTACTGTCTTGCACACCAGAGGAATTAACCCAGATTCACGGTATGGGTATTTCTAAATGGTCACAAATTCAGGCAGCATATGAGCTCGTCAAGCGTAGCCTTGAGGAAACCCTCTCCCAGGAATCAGTATTCTCATCGCCAGGGTATGTCAGGGAGTTCTTGCAAGCCCGATTTGGCCGTCTGCCACACGAAGTCTTCCTATGTCTATACCTTGACTCTCGCCTGCACCTGATTGAGTGCCAGGAGCTCTTTAGAGGCTCTCTAACCCACACTGCAGTCTATCCTCGAGAAATCCTCAAAGAAGCCCTTGCCAGAAATGCTAGCGCCCTTATCGTTGCCCACAACCACCCCAGTGGAAACCCACTCCCCAGTATTGCCGACCAGGAATTAACCAAAATGCTGGCTAAGGCCTTGCAACTGGTGGATATTCCACTCCTAGATCACTGTATTGTCAGTGACAGCGGTTTTTTCTCATTTTCAGAGGCAGGCCTTATGAAAAATGACTATAAATAGAAGTAATCACTAACTTAATGGGAATTTTTGGCCAATACCGGAGCTTAGATTGCCATATCCTCAAAACTAAAGCCAAATAGGGGTAGATCAAAGTGCCCAGAGACTGATACAATCTTCTTTTTTCGCAATTAATGGAGTTATGTCATGGCAAAAGTTTGCCAAGTCACTGGGAAGAAGCCGATGGTTGGCAACAATGTA